>CAYRPI010000022.1:5379-9546 GCA_964426225.1 uncultured Candidatus Babeliaceae bacterium
TCACCTTTTACAGTGTAGGCTATGCGCGTGCATCCTGTGTTTATGGCAATAGTATAAGTGGATTCGGGGCAGACGAATTCCCTCAAGCATTTACCTGCATTTAGGTCCCAAAGCCGAATCGTCTTATCGGCTGAGGCTGTGACTACGCGAAGCTGTTGAGTATCTATTTTAGTAGCATTAATCTCGCCTGTGTGCCCCAAAAGAGTTCTCCATGGCCATGGAGAACTTCCACTATCTTCCCATTTTAGGGTATAGGATGGAAAGGATGGAGCCTCAGGATTGCTATATTCGGATCTGTGTTCTACAGCGTCTAGAAATTGTTTTGCCCGGGAAAAGGTAAATGTTTCATTGTGTCGTTCGAGGAATGCGCCGTTTTTTTCGATAAACAGTTTCCTTAAGAGTACTTCCAACGAAATAGGGAGCATATTTTTTGCGCGCAAGGATTCGAACTCATAGCAGCCTAGTGGTTCTTTTTTGCATAGGGGACACAGAGAAGGAGATGGAAAGCTTTTTATGAGTTTTTTAAAACAGTCTAGACAGATGGCGTGGTCTGAATGTATCACTATTTTTTGGCAGTGGATTAAATCTTCTCTTTGTTTATTGGAGATCTTCATCTTATCCATACATTTTGTTAATTCTTCACTTTCCCATTTTTCAGAACAGAGTGGGCAGCTGGCGTCGTTGATAAAATCAAACGGGTGGAGATATGGATGCATACAAAGCAGTGTTAAGAGTTTTTTCAAAGAAAGGGGAGTGGCTACCTCCATAATTTTTTCGGGCGAACTGCAGGCTCCAATAATGTTCTTTTTTAGTTGCGAGTGTTCTGAAGATGTCAGGTCCATAAAATTTTTTTTGTTTTGTTTTACAAGACTTCGAAGGAACCATGTTAATTTGTCTTGAGGGGTAGGTCTATCCGCTCCTAATGTTATGGCCAAAAGAGGTTGTTGAACTACCATTGGGAAGAGATTTGGGGTAAATCCTAAAAAAGAGAACAACACCATACCCCAACGTGTGAATGAGAACATTTTCCTATACCTTTTCGAAAGTAAGAATACTGGATTGATTCTTTTGCCACAGGGTAGCGGAAATTGTGCTAAAGGTAAAGTTTAAAATACCTGTTGTTGCCACGGTTTACTGTTGATGATAAATGGTTTTGTCTGTTATGTGGTTTATTACCACACTGTTTCCCTTAAGGATCGCGCGGCCATCCTCAGATTCGAACGTAATGTTTTTAATAACACTCGCTCCGTCTATTACAATCGTAAGCTCATCTTCACTTACACAAGCTTGTGCCCTTATGCAATTGAGCTTGAATTCAGGGATTAAGTTAGTGACCACTTATCCCATGCACTCTGAGCTAAATTGCAGACCAGAAGATGGGGGTTTGATATCAAGGTTGAATAGTCATTTCCCTTCTGAGAGTCTGTATTGAAACGTTAAATTGTAGCTTATGCGTTTTCCAAGGCCTTGTTTATCATGTCGATTGTATTATTATCCAGAACGCTTGTTGCTAGTGTCATATGAGGGGTATAAGAAGTGCTTTTGGTCTGCGGATTGAGTGTAATCCCCTTGTTACATAGGCCTTTTTCTAGCGTTAGATTTAATTTTTTCAGAAGAGATTCGGTCTGTTTAGTGGGAATAAAGGCAGTAATATGTCCAAATTTTGGCTCACATTTTTCAGTACAAAAATTATAATTCGCCTTTCCCGGGATTAAATCCTGTTTTAGTTCTTGTTCTAAAATAATTTTCCCTATTTGTAGCGCTTTCTTAAGTTCTTCTTGATCAGTCATTTGAATATAACCAATAGTTACATGAAGTTGTTTTACAGAGTGGATTTTGCTTACACGCATGAGGCCGTTTTGATCCACCTGCAACATAAGTGCAGCGCCATAGGTGTTTGAAATTTTTTTTATGGGCGAAAGAGCTACTGAATCCAATTTTAGACAAAGTTCTGTTGGTTTTGCAATATTTTTTAAGGCTCGAGCAAGGGAATCAAGAGCATTTTTGGTTTCTATATTATTTTCTGCCATGCAAGCCCCATACCATAAAAGGGTTGTTATTAATGGTGCGCAACGCATCTTCTTGACCCCGAATTTAAAGCAATGGTGTGTATTTAAACCTCGGGTTTACTCTAGCATTTTTAGTTAAGAATCTGCAACCGCAAATAGTCGTTTTACAAAATCAAAATACCCATATCTTGCAGGAAGATGTTTCAGTTTTATATGCTTTTAGGGTCTAGGGAAGATATCACCTTTGTATCTAATTTTTTTCTAAGGAGAATCTATATGCGCAGACTATTTTTAGGGATTTTAACGGCGGGACTACTGTATCAAGGATTCGTCCTAACCGTTGATCTCAATGCCCTAAAACTCACGGCAGACAATGCGGTAAATGCTGCGGTTGATCTTAATACATTCGAAAATGCAATTGTTGCAGTTAACAATTTATTGGGTGTAGCAGTGGCTGCCAACGACCAAAATAAAATCGATTCTGCGGGGATGCTCTTTATAACACTTTTTAAAAAAACAGGGCCTGCTAATCAGTGGCTTTCTTTGGACTCAGGAAAAAAGTATATTGAGGCCCTTGATGAAGATGAGCGAGGATCGGTGTTGCGTGCATTTGCTTCTGCCGGTTTTGAAGCAGGAGTTGACTATATAATAACAAATTTCTTTGGTAAACCAGGGGCGCTAGACCCCAGTGATGTTCTTGCGGCTATGCAAGATGCAAAGAAAAATCTAGGCAAGACTGCAGATGAAGCTATTAAGTATATAGTCAAGATAAACGAGGCTCCCCTGAAAAAAACCGACTGGGACATTTTTATTGTTACGCAAGCAAATATTCTACACCTATTAATAATGGCTATCTTTGCTGAACCCTGGCACGTTAGCGCCGGCGTTGAAGAAGTGGCAGTCGCTCTTGTGAAAAAAATTGCATACGAAAGTCCTGCACTCTTAACAGGGAAAGCTTCCATCTGTGACGAACTATTTGATAAAAATATTGTTGCTCACATTCGGGGCGGCCAAATTTTAATACTTAATAATATTTTTTCGCAAATGACACCTTTAGAGTTTGCATCTAAG
The DNA here is from genome assembly GCA_964426225.1 of uncultured Candidatus Babeliaceae bacterium. Classification (GTDB taxonomy): domain Bacteria; phylum Babelota; class Babeliae; order Babelales; family Babelaceae; genus UBA12395. Next base: position 8,460 of record CAYRPI010000022.1, read on the forward strand.
ACTGTTTTGTATATGCAAAACGAAAACCCACAGTATGCGGAAGCTCTGTCGACTATGAAAGCCATCAAACAGACTCTTGAAGAAGAGATTAAAAAACAGGATGCTAAGGTTATGGAAAATTTTGCCCGGTGTTTGAAAAAAATAGCGAGCTAGACCTTATGGCCTTCAGTTTGTTCAATTTTTTTTACTAAATCAGCAGCAAAATAAAAAAACTTTACCGTGCATTGACACAACCTCATGGGTATATTTGAGAAAACCCAAAGTACATAGTAAACTAATACTGTTTTTAAGAAATATTTTTAGAGGTGGTGCTTGTGTCTATACTTACCTTTTTCCTTTCGATATTCTTTTCGCTTTTTGCGGTAGTAGTATCTGGATATGTATCGTTGGCTACTCCTATCGGCCCTTGGGTCGAAATGATTGTGGCGCTTTTGGCGCTCCTTATTTTCAGGCTTATATTTCGCAATAAGCCTGATCGAGTGGGTGAAGCAATTGGATTGACAACTGCTGCTGCTGGGGTGGCTGGGATTGCAGCTACGGCATGTGCTTTTACACTACCTACTCTTTATTTTCTAGATAAAGCACTTTTTTTAAGCTGGATGGCGCGGCCGCTTATTTTTGTACTCATTGTCTTTTCAATAGTGATGGTTGGGGGGCTTTTTGCATTTTTGTGTGTGCGGTTCTTTGAGCAACGCTTTCTTGCGGATGAACGTATGCCTTTCCCTATAGGCCGCATGGTAAGCGGCATTATCTCTTCTGCATCAACGTTACGTAAGGCAGTTGAATTGTTGGCAGGTGCTGCAGGAACCTTTGTTTTTAATGGGGTCCAGTATTTTACCGGTTTTATTCCAAAGACTCTGACTCTCTTTTCTGGGGCTGTGGTTTCTGTTATTAAGTTGCCTGTAGTGGCACTTCCCATGGATTTATTTTTAACCTTTGTGGCAATTGGTTTTGTGGCGGGGAATATTTTATTAGTACCGCTTTTTGTTGGTATGATTTCTAAAGTGTTTCTTGTGGAACCTGCGCAACGTCTTTTTTTCCCTGCACTCCCACCCATGAGCTTTATTTTGGCCTTTGGTAGCGGGTT
>CAYRPI010000022.1:9556-9777 GCA_964426225.1 uncultured Candidatus Babeliaceae bacterium
AGCTCTTGCCTGGGCACGCTCAGGAGTGGGGAAGAGTTCTGCATTTTTTCAGCTTTTTACAAGTAGACGGCGCGATCTTTTTCTTATTGGTGCGGCGATTCTTAGTTTTATTACTTTTTTCACCTATTTTGGTCTTTCACCCTTGGGACAGCTTTATACACTCTTGTTTTCTACAGTGTGCGTATACCAGCTATTGATTATTGGGGGAAAAGCAGGTTTAG
>CAYRPI010000022.1:9787-18467 GCA_964426225.1 uncultured Candidatus Babeliaceae bacterium
CCTACGGGTCGGTTTGCTACTTTTGTAATGTTGCCGGGTCTTTTTATATTTGGGTTTGATTATACCCTAGTGACATTTGTATCACTCTTTGTTGCTCTTGCGGGTGGCATTGCGGTGGATTTGCTTTTTGGGCGCGTTATGGCGCGACATAGTGACATTGCACATGAAAAAGTTGCGATCTACCAGTTTATAGGGCTTGTTGTTGGGGCACTCTCCATGGGGTTTGTCTTTTGGTTGTTTATCCATAATTTAGAGCTTGGTTCTGGTGCATTGATTGCACAGAGGGCGCAGTCTCGGGCTCTGCTTATTCAAGTGTTTCAGTTTGATTTTGTGGTCTTGCTCTTGGGGATGGTGTTTGCCACAGCTTTACATTTCTTGCACATTAACGCAGTACTTGTTTTTACAGGGCTGTTGTTTTCTGTAGAGCACTCACTGTTACTTATTTTGGGGGGGCTTTTAACGCTTCTGGTTCGTAAAAAAGAAGAGTTGGATCCCTTTTGGTCAGGTGTGTATGCTGCCGGGTCTTTGTCGATATTGATAAAGGTTCTTATCTCGTAGCTCGGATACCGTTATTTTTTCGAAGCAACCTTTATTGTAATTTTTCTGTTTTTTGGGATTGAGTATTTGATAAGCTAGTTCATGATGAAAAGTTTATCAGTTTTTTGCTGCTGAAAAAATGAAAGAGGAATACGGGATAAAGGGATTCAAAAAAAGGAGAAGATTGTATGAAAATTGATAATCGAAGTTTATTAATACTTTTGTTAGCGGTACATTTTTCAGGCGGTGTGTATGCTTTAACGCCGCAGCTGATCAAAGATACCGTGCTTATTCCTGTTAAGCCTATAAAAATTGATGAGAATAACAAAAGTGAGCTTGTTGCACGTCTACAGCCACTACCTGAATGGCTAAGATATGGCGTGCTTTTTGGCATGGTTTTTATTGAGACGGGAGTTACAGAAGGTGCTGCCCGGTCTGCTCCAGACAATAGTTCTACTAAAAAACTTTTGCTTCAGCTTTTTAATGTGAAAACAGCAGATTTTCGCATTCCAGATCCTGGAATGAGTGTAGCGGGCAACTATATAAGCCCACAGATGATGGGGAGGATTATTCGATTAATTTTTGAGTCGGGTCTTAAGGAGTTTCAAGAAAACCCAGCTTCCAGCGGTAAAATAAAAGCATCAAAAAAGATGGTCGCAAAGTCGCAAAAAGAAATGCTTTTAGAGAAGCTTAATGATATAAAACCTGAAGTAGAAAAGTCTTTTAAAGAAGCGCTTCAAAAGTTAGATGAAAAATTCTCGAGCACTAGTTTTAAAAGCTCATTTAAGGCTTTTACAGAGTCGCTTGTCAATTCGCTTGAGGAGTGTAATTATTGGGGAACTAGTGCATCATCTATTTATACCCCAAATACTCCTTTATATTTTCTTTATAGTTTTGTTTACAAAAAGGCTGAGAGTCGGGCAGATCTTAAAAATTTCTTTACAGGGCTTTGTTTTGAGGATCTTGGTTTAAAAAAAGATCTTACTCAATATTTTCCTCAGCAGTCGCTTACGGTTGATCAGGATGATTTATCAACCGTAAATCCATCGCTCAGTGTGGGTTGGGTTGATGAGGTATTTGAGCTGAAAAACCTATTAAATTATTCGTTGGATCCATCAAAACTATATGTTTTAAATCATTTAAATTTTGAAGAATTTTTTGCTGCAGGAATTGTTCAAAATTGGACTGTTGCAAATATGCCGCCAATTTTTGAATATGGAAGGGTTAAATCGAAAATCTTTCCTACGGTTATATTTATTGATTGTTTTGAGTCGGCGCTCCGAAATCTATGTAATATATTTGTTTTTGAGAGCAATACACAGCCTTTTAATGCTACACTCTTGCAGAAATATCCAGGGACTTTAAAATCACTAATTAATTTTTATACAAATTATCCGGGTAAGAAGGTGAAAAATGAGACTGGTAAGGAAATTATGGCTCCTTACACTGCAATAGACTTGCATGATAAAAAATTACATACAGAGTGGCTTGATACTGTTCTTAAAAATAATATTCCGTATGCGACGTACAATACGCTTTATAATGCAAAAGGAGTGTTGGTTAAAAATGCTATTGACACACATAAACCTTTTACTATTTGTCTTCCCAATAACAGCTCATTACTTAGTGGTAAAAATGTTAATGATCAAGGCTTTTATGAAGAAGTTGTGACTATTGATGGAGTAAAATATGATGCTTTTACTCTAAACAGTGGCCTTTTTGGTTATGAACTTGTACCTTATGCTCACAGTTTTGTTTTTCTTTTAAATTACCTCTTTGGCTTCGATTTTTTTAAAGATAAAAATATAGATGAAGAGATTGTAAAAACTGATTTCGATATCAATTATACAAAATTGCTTGATCAGACTCCTCTCTTTGAGTCGATTCTTCTAAAAAGTGGAGCTACTAAGGATGAGTTTGTAATAGTCACAAAAAAACAGCAAAAGTTTTCCATTATCATTGAGAAGGGGCGCCATGTATTTATTAGTCCTGTTAAAGATAAGGAGGTAAAAAACAACCAACAGATCGAGCTTTCTGGAGCGAGGGATGATAATCCAGAGCTGCTTCTCTTTTTAGAGCTTCTTTTCCCATCGTGGGAATTTGTGTTTAAATAGAGATAAAGTTGGTGCTATTAAAAATACGACTAACTATATCGACGCAAATTTCATTAAAAAACTGCGGCCTAGGGAAGTTATGATTTGAAATAGATTGTGAGATCGGTGAGTTTCTTTACCCTTGGTTCTGTTGCGGCTTTGCCGTTGTTCGATGCGATCATAAACTGCGTGAACAGTTTTTGCGAGAACTCGGCTTTGTTTTTGCTGATCCTGTAGAAGTTCTTAGACCGCTGCCTGAATAGTTGCTCAGGCGTTTTTTCAAAGAGTTCTAGGCAGACTAGTTGCTCCTCATCAGTGGAGTTGCGCATGTTGTCAAAAGGGCGCAAGGGGCTAAAGCAAGCATTTAAGAAGCGTCCGAATAATGCGATCAAGAGCGCTTTGTCTTTGACCTCAGAATTATAGGTTGACGAGAGGTCTAAATCTTGAGGGTTTAAGACCAGTTTTTTGTTAGTTGCTGCATCAATGAGTGTTTGGATGAGTGAGTATTTGTCCTGAAAAAGCAATAAGAAGAGCTTTTTTGTGGATACGATATTTTTGTCTTTTGCGTAAAGCAGGGATGTGAGAAGCTCTTTACGATGTTCTGGGAACCAGTCGTCAAATGCCAATCTTTCTTCATTGATGTAGTTCAAGGGCGTATCGTTGCTATGATTTTTGGCGGTGAGATCGGCTCCTTGTTCGATGAGGAATTTTACGACCTTGAGTCGTCTTTCAAAGCAGGCGAGGGAGAGTGGGGTCCAGCCGCCTTTGGCCTTGGCTTCCAAATTGGCGTCATTTTCGATAAGTAATTTTACGATATTAAGGAGTCCAAAGTAGGATGCAAGGTGTAGAGGGGTTGCCTGATGATCATCGTCTGCTTTTTCATGGACGCTGTTCTTATTGTTTTCTATGCATTGCTTTACCTCCTCAAAGTTATTATTTCGGATGGCATCATGGATGCGGCCTGCAGAAAGCTGGCAGGGGAGAGTTAGCGGCAAAACGATTAATAGGACGAGTGGGAAGAAAATGATTTTTAGATTTTTCATGGGGCTTTTGGCCTTTCACAAAATGTGGATTTACAACCTATTTTTTATAGAAATGAATTGAGACATCGGTGAGTTTCTTTGCCTTTGGTTCCTTTGTGGCTTTTCCGTTGTCCGATGCGACCATAAACTGCGTGAACAGTTTCTGAAAGAACTCGGCTTTGTTTTTGCTGGTCCTGTAGAAGTTCTTAGATCGCGCCCTGAATAGGTGCTCAGGCGTTTTTTCAAATAGCTCCAAGCAGGCGAGGCGTTCTTTGTCAGTGGAGTCTCGCATGTTGTCAAAAGGGCGCAAGGGGCTAAAGCATGCATTCAAGAAGCGTCCGAATAATGCGATCAAGAGCGCTTTGTCTTTGACCTCAGAATTGTACGTTGACGAGAGGTCTAGATCTTGAGGGTTTAAGATTAGTTCTTTCTTAGTTGCTGCGTCAATGAGCGCTTGGACTAGTGAGTATTTGTCCTGCGAATTTGTGGATATGGCATTTTTATCTTTTACGTAAAGGAGGAATGAGAGAAATTTGCGACATTGCTCTATTGACCACTCGGTATTGATGATGTCTAATGTCGTTTTGCAGTTATCATTTTGGAGTGTGAGGTTGGCGCCTTGTTCAATAAGAAATTTTGCGATTACAAGGAGCTTTTTCTGTCAGGTAATATAGAGAGGTGTATCGCCCCACCAATCTTTTGCCTCTAAGTTAGCACCGTTTTCGACGAGGAATTTTATGATTTCGAGGCGTCCGTATAAGCAGGCTAGATGGAGGGGAGTTTTTTTGTCGTTATTTTTAGCATCGACAGTCTCTCCCATTGCAAGCAGGAATTTTACGATTTCTAAGGAGCCCTTTTCACAGGCAATGTGGATAGGTTTCGCACCATGACCTATTCTTTCCTGGATGGTTTCTTTGTCCTTATACACGCATGTTTTTACTCTCTTAAAATTGCCCTGTTGAATAGCATAGTGGATACGGCCGGCAGAAAGCTGGGGGGTGAAGGTTAGGAGTAAGATGATTGAGAGAATGCGTTGCAGGAGAATGGTTTTTAGCTTTTTCATAAGACGCCTTTGTTTTGAGAGATGTGGAATGAGCCTTGAAGCTGGTTGAATCCTATTCTAATATATTCCATGGTTATTTTTCCAGAGAATTATTTTGGTTTTATGAGGTATTGTTTTTGCTGATCCCACTATTCTAATCTCTTGATACAGCAATCCTTTTAAGGATTTAATGGGCATAAGAGGGTCTTCTTGTGTTTGTAAAAAAGTCTGTATTGTGGCATACTTTTTAATAAATAATTTATGTGAATGGGGGGACAAGGGTGAAATTTTTTCTACTAAAGCAAGGCTTGTTGGGCTTATGTCTTTTTTTTACGTGTGCCTGCTCGGCGCAGAACCAAGCGATAGATGATTTAGATCGTAATTCTGAACAAGAAGCACCTAATTATTCCTGGCTTGGCACTGTAGGAGAAGGGCTTGGGGTCCTTATAAATTCTTATTCGCTGCCTGCTGGTGAACAATGGAATTCACTTGAACGTTTGCAAGATGCTTCTGCAGGATTGATTGAATCTTCAAAAAAATCTTTGATTGATACAGGATGTTTGGGCGCTTCCTTGCTCCGTGTAAAGCTTCAGCCGGGGTTGGGAACTTGTGCGGCAACACGGTTGTGGGCATTCCCGCTAATTCCCTATGTTCTTATTGATCCTATAAGATGGAATGCTATGAATGAAAATCAACGGCATATGACATTGCATCATGAATTTGGACATCTGTATTATTGCGATAATGCTGTGGCTATTGCCCTGTTGAGTGGAATGCCTTTGGTTTTGTGGGGTGTGGGACGTTTTGTTCTTGCCCCTTTCTTATCTGTTGCGAATAATAGTATTTACAGGCGTTGGCAACAGAGTGTGCATCAACGCAGGCTCCGTGCTGCACGTTTAATTGCTTATAAACAGGCGAAGAGAACTATACCTGGTTTTAAGCGTGGTTCAAAAATTGTAAAACGGTTACGACGTAGCGTTGCCTTTGACTGGGTTTATAAAAAGACGGGCGTTATTCTTGGTATTTATGAAGCGCGGAATGTAGGCGATGCCTGTACGCTTTTTTTGGGGAGAGTGGCGTTTGGCTACTGGTTAGGGTCTAAGCTTTTTGGAAGGGGTTTGTCACTGTTCTGGGATAAATTAGGGTTAATGCATGAGTGGCGTGCGGATCGCTTTGCTATCGCGCATGCGCGTAGTGCAGAAGATATTCTCCAGCGGATGCGCTATTTTGATGACTATGATAAAGAGTGGACTGATTTAATAATCAACCGTTATGCGGTTGATTGGATTAGGGCTCACAAAAAACAGCGTGATCCAGAGCACCCATTACCTGAAGAACGTATAGCGTTGTGTAGAAAAGCACTGGAGCGGTTTAAGTAGGGGTAAGCCCTACTCTTCTTCTGTGTTATCAATTTTAAGAAGAACTTTAGAGCCATTTTTTAGTTGGTTGAAGTATAGGTAATGCACCACCGAAATCCATGGTGAATATTCTTCAGAAGGTCTTTGAGTAAGCTCAAGTCCATCGGTTTTAGTTTTTTGTAACGTTTTATTGCCGAATTTGATGTGATAGTGCGTTGCACCTGCTAGATTTTCGGGGGTTACGTTTTCAAGTGTAAAGTCGGTAGCTTTCGACTTTTGTTCGGTATAGTTGATTTTGTTATTTTTCTCTACTTTTAGATAATTGTTATTCTGGTCAGGGTCTCTTAAAAAGACAGCATTGACTATGTTTGAGCAAAAAAAAGCTGTGAATATCAGGAGTGCAGATATTTTACAAAAAATTTTCATAAATTCTCCCAAGAGTTAGGTTGGTGTATCTATTTCAGGATTAAATCCTGTCTTAAGTACCTTATACTATTTTACCATCCAAACGCAATATTTCCCCAGGCTCCCCATGTTTTTAGCGTGGCGTTATTATGGGGCCAATCTGTGAATGCACCGATGGTTACAAGAGCATTAAAACACTCACCGCCTCCTTGGTAGAAGAGTGAGGCATGGAGCCTTTGCGAGGCGCTGCCTTGAGCTGCACCGGAGCAGTAGTCTAATTGACTTTCATGAAGCGTGACAAAAGTAGTGTCATCATCCGCTAATTTTGAAATGGTACTTTTGCTTGCAGAGTGGTCTTTACCAGAACCTGCAATGCCATATCGTTGCATGCGGTGAATTATTTTATTGCAATGGGGAGGGTCGATAAGTTTTATCTGTTCGGTCTGAGTTGCCCAGAGGTTGTATCCTATTTCAAACCCAAATCCATTATGATCAACGGAAATTCCAGTGGACAGGTCTACGGCGCTATGAGGGCATACCTCCACGCAGCGATTAAGTATGTTTGCCGCAGGGATAGTTCTTGGATCACCTTCTTGGCGAACAAGGAGATAGCGGCTCCAGGGTTTATGGCAGAGGTCAAAAACGCGGAACTCTTCTCGTCTAAAGCGGTAATCAAGTTCGATTGAGAAGAAGAATTCTACGGTATCTCCTCTTTCGTAACAGCAGTAGAAGGGTAGTCTGCATAACAAGCCGTTATCTAGGCCCCAGTGGCCATTAGATCCAGTTCGTGGTTGAAAGATATGGATAGGGTGCATTCGTGATTCACCCGGTGATGTTATGCCACCATAGTAGGTGAGTGTAAAACAATCGGTGTTTAGTACCGTGGTTCCTAAGGATACTCTTAATTCACCAACGCCGGTTTTTTTGCGACGGACATTATCCATTTTAGCGTATTCAAGTTCATTTCTTTTCATAGCATTTACAACTTTTTCAGAGCCTTGTGCGTTGAGGTTGTTGTAGACTTGAAAGACAGGTAAGTAGACATCGAGCCACCAGTATTTTAAAAAGGTGGAATTCATCCACGCACCTAAGTCTTGGTTGTAGTTAAGTATAGCACCTACTTGTCGTTGCCAAGGTGCGACGGAAAAATCACCTTCGAATGTGGGGTCAAGGCCAAGCCATTCTGCGCGAACGTCTCGATCAAGTTTGCTTGTCAGGGGTGCATTATCTCCTACAACGGATATGCGCGGTTTACAATTTATTAAAAAATAGCTGCGCGTGTGGCAATCACATAAAGATTCTTGAAAGATAGGAACGATCTGGGCGACTGTTTTTGAGCACCCTTTCTTTTGAGTGATAATGTCTGCCCACGCCCCTGTTGATGCGGCAACAAAGTTGAAGGCAGGGCGTGTATACATAATAATTTGGCTTGTTTTGTTGTCTTTCGCTTCAAGCAGTGAACAGGTACAACTGACAAGACTTAGGATTAAAATGCGTCTCTTCATAGGTCACATCCCTTTTTTTGACCATGCTATGCCAGATACGAGAGAAACTCAAGAAAAAAAAAAGAAAGTTGACGCGCCGTGCATGTCTGTTATTTTGGTCTCGGTTGGATATCTTTGGTTTTTTACATAAAGAGGGATTTATGAAAAATTTTTTACTAGGGTTGCTTGGTAAGACTGTGGTAGCGGTAGCACTTTTTGTTCCTATCTATGCAGTGGCAGATGGGGGGGTTCCTGCAAAGCCAGAACCAACAAGCCCGACTGCACCTGTGATTGAAAAGAAACAAGTGAAGAGATGTATTTTTGCGTCTCTGTTTACACCATTTAGATGGGTTTTCTGTTCGACCGCACGTGCATTGGCATATTTGCATAATACACATCCTAAAAAGTTTTATAGCGTTTTAACGCTTATGGCCTTGGGTGGTGGTGCGGGAGCTTATTGTGCATTTAACAATTGTGATTTGAGTGCATATTTTGGCGCGAAGGAAAAAGAGACAGAAAACGCTGATGACAAAGAAATGAAAGAACGAGAAGAGCAGTTTGTTCTAGTAGGACGTTAAAAAGAAGAAAACTATGGCAGGTTAAGGGGCCTCTAAAAGGGGTCCCTTTTTCTATTTGCAGTCTGCATTCGAAAACTTCTGTGAGTCGCTCTACTTATTTTTTGGAGTGGCGTTATAATCTTCTAACGAGATCGGAAGAGCACACGTCTGAACTCCAGTCA
>CAYRPI010000023.1:0-2025 GCA_964426225.1 uncultured Candidatus Babeliaceae bacterium
GGCTGGTCACAAGTCTTCGCGGGCAAGAATGTGCCAAACGATACCGACTGGTATCTCAACTTCGAAGTTTCCTTCTAAGAATAAACTTCATAGAACTTTGGGCCCCTCATACCTTGCGGTGTGGGGGGCTTTTGTTTTAGCTTAGGAGTGGATTCGATACATTTGCTTCGCAAACACTCACCATGAGCGGAGAAGGGTTGTATTCCCTTCTCCGCTCATCCCGAGTGACCCGAAGGGTTGTATCGAGGGAGCAAAGCGGTAAAGGATAAATGCGGCCAGGGATTTTGCGAATGTGAAGTTGGAGATTGGTTTTTATTAGTGAGGAGGGAGTAGCATGAAATGTCATTATCTACTGTTAGTTTCTGTCTTAACAGGCTGTGCTCTCTGTTGTTCGCAAGAAGAGCAGAACCAGTCGGTTTCCAGTATGGCAGAGGATGCAAAGAGCGTGGAAACCTGTGCGCGCCTCGAACGGAAAATCGATGAGCTTGCCGATTCTGTCTATGATGTATTGGCAGATCTGTATAAACAGTTAAACACGATTAGGGTGCAGATTGATACCTTGGAGCACGCCAATAAAGATTAAATCGGAATTAGACCTCGATTTAATCGAGGTTTAACCTCTGCTGGACGTGAATTATTTTAGTCGTGTGCCTTCAGGGACCGATGCATCGATACGCACGAGGGTTGGCTTTTGGTCTGAGTTGGTTGCCATGAGCATCATACCCTGAGATACGATACCAAAAAGGGTCCGAGGTTGTAAGTTGAGTACAAAGACCGTTCGCGCCCCTTTAAGTTCGTCCGGGGTAAAGAATTTTTTAACACCGGCACAGATGGTTCTCTGACCGTAGGTTCCGCAATTTACCGTTAAAACAAATATCTTTGCGGCCTGTGGAAGATCTGCAACATCTGTAATAGTTCCTACCACCAGCTCTACTTTAGAAAATTCTTCGATAGAGATCTGTAGATTGGAGTTAATTGACACGGGAGTTTTAGACTCTGCGGGTTGAGAGTCTACGACAGGTGTAGACGTTTTATTTTCTGGTTTCAGGATTAAATCTTGTTGTTCATATTTAATAAATAGTGGTTCAAGGGGGGTAAGCGTAAGCGGGAAGTTTAGGGTTCCTGCTTTTAGCTCTTCTAGATAGGCGTGCCCTTCAACAAAATTGAAGCCTAATGCTTTAAATAATGTTTCGATAGTATCAGGCATGACCGGCCAGAGCAATAGCCCTATAGCCGTTATAGCCTGACAGGTGGTGGTAATAATTTCTGCAAAGCGTTCGGGATTAGTCTTAACCACTTTCCAGGGCTCTTGTGCATGGAAATAGCGATTAACCGATGCCACATATTTCCAGAGGGTCGCATAAGCCTGATGGAAAAAGTAACGATCCATCTCAGTTTCAAAATCTTTTATGGTCTGTTTTAATTCGGCTACGAGCGCTAGGTCTGTTGAGTTGCGACTTGCCACCGTTGACGCGGTTGCGGGCAAGGTTGAAAGTCCATTCCCAGGATTAAATCCTGTTTTAAGCGCTAGGGTGATGGTACGGTTGACTAGGTTGCCAAAATCATTAGCAAGGTCGGTGTTAATCCGTTTTTCAATATCTTCAATACTTATGGAAGAATCTTGTGTGATGGCTATGTAACGGGTTAAATAATATCGAATGGGGTCTATGCCATAGTGGTCCGCTAGCTCGATAGGGTCAATCACATTGCCTAGTGATTTTGACATCTTTTCACCATTGACCTTAATCCAGCCGGTTACTACGAGTCGCTTAGGCATTTCAAGGCCGGATGCCATTAAAGATGCAGGCCAGTAAACGGCATGAAAGCGTACGATCTCTTTGGCCATAAGTTGCACATCTGCAGGCCACCATTTAGAAAATTCGGCGGTGCGTTTTTCATCTTCAAACCCAATGGCCGTGAGGTAATTGGCTAATGCATCGGCCCAGACATAAGTCACATGCTTTTCATCGCCCGGAAAGGGGATGCCCCATGGCCTCGATCGGAAGAAAATCCGCCTTGATCGCT
>CAYRPI010000023.1:2035-11459 GCA_964426225.1 uncultured Candidatus Babeliaceae bacterium
GGTGCGTGAAATAGAGAGGTCTTTAAGCCCGCTTTCATCGAAGGCGATAACCTCGTTTAGTCGTGCTGTTGGGGTGATAAAGTCGGGGTGTGTGCGGTAAAATTCAAGTAGCTTGTCTTGATAGGCTGAAAGACGGAAAAAGTAGCACTCTTCAGAGACCCAGCGGGCTGGCTTACCCGAAAGAAGGGATATAGGCGGTTGCCCTGCCTCCTTAAGCTCGAGATCTTTTTCGGTTAAAAAAGCTTCGCTTGATTGGTCGTACCAGCCTTCATAGGTTGCCTTGTAGATGTCACCTTTTTGTATGAGTTCTGAAAGCCATTTTTGTACAGCAAAGACGTGATCATCATCGGTAGTACGTATAAAGCGATTGTATTTAAGATTATATCGGGCCCACACTTTTTTAAAAATGTCGGCTAGTTCGTCCACATGTGCTTGGGGTGTTTTCCCTGCGAGAGCGGCTGCTTCTGCAACCTTTTGCCCATGTTCATCGGTCCCGGTTAAGAAGAATGTTTCAGATCCCTTAATCCGGTTCCAACGGGCTATAACATCTGCAAGTAAGGTTGGATATAGGGTTCCCAGGTGAGGCTTTGCGTTTACATAATAAATGGGAGTGGTTACATAGAATTTACAGGGGCTGGGTTTTGAAAGCATGAACGTTTTACCGCTTTTTAGTAGGGAAAATAAGAGTCGTTGATATGCGCCTTAAGGTACTATAAAGCGGGGTATTTTACAATACCCCGTTCGGGTTAAATTCTGGAGCCGTTCGGCTCGGGTTTAAATTTTGTTTTTTCAAAAAGAAGAGCTTAGGGCATCTATTTTTTTTAAGAGTTCTATTTTGCGGTTATTTTGAGTAATAGAAACCTTGAGTTCGCTTTCTTTTTTTTCGGAGTCTTCATAATCTTGGGTTAATAATTGGGATCTTAGATCGGCCTGTAGGTCGAAGGTGGTTGTTGCTGGATGAGTCCAGAATCCTTTCTGGCGACATAATAAGCGCTCGTAGGCATTGGATTTTTTTATAAGTATTTCTTGTAAATTTTGGAACAGGTAAGATCCATAGTTTAAGATATTTGTTTGCAGAATGTGGCACTCTTGGTTGAAAAGTTGTACATGCTCATTAATGAGATCTTCTTGAGATTGTGAGGAAGAGCACTTTTTTAAAGCTTTAATACATATGCGATAAATATAATCTTTAAACATTGAGTTGTTTTTTAGTATTTTTGATTTTTCCTTTGTATCGGCGAGGAATTCTATTTCAGGATCTTGTATGGTGAAGTTACTAAGATGAAGTGCAATATTTTTGAATGTTTTAAGAGCCTTTAACATAGGGGCTGTGACGGTGTTTTTAGCTTGAAAAGGGGATGTTATTTTTTGAGAATCTTGGATTTTTTCAATTTTGATAATAATTTTTTTGAGTATGGAGTTTCCGTTTTCTTCAGTTTTTTTAGTTGCTTCTGTTAGTTTTGTTTGGAGAGATGGTTTTCCAAGGATATTTTCCATAACCTCATCAATATCCATTGTTTCTGTCTGAGAAAATTTTTCAGACAGCATACAGTTTGTTGTGGTGGCGATAGAAAATAGAAGCGCGAGAGCTGGATAAGTAATCTTTGTTAGAGAGAGATGATTTTTCATATAAGAGTTCCTGATCAGGATTGAGACCTGTTTGTAAAAAATGAATTATTACGATTGTTGTTTATTATAGAATCAGTATATAAAATAATTTACTTTTGTAAAGTAAGTTTAAAAAATCTTTTAGATACAACTTTAATTCAGCTCTTTTTTTTGCAGGCGTATTTTGTGGGTGTAGCAATAGTTAGGAGAACATGGTATGCTCCTGTTCTAGGGTATGAACGGGCTTTTGTTGAAAGGAATAGATGAATATGAAGCGGATTGCATTATCACAGCGTTGGGTTACTCGATATCTCTTGCCAGGTATTACAGCGGTATTTCTAATCTTGTTATTTGGTGTGGCTATCCATCGTTTTTCGCGGGATTCTAAGCTTGTTACAAATCAGGTTCTTGCCGATCAGATTGAGCAGCTTGCAGCTATTTTTAAGCGTATTGATACAAAATGTAAGATAATTGACTTTGAGCATGAAAAGAATTTTGTAGATTTTCTTACGGTTAAAAGCTTTGTAGGTTCAGAAGTAGGGGCTATGAATTTAACCTTTCCTCAAGAGTGGGAGGGGCCTTATATGAACGATAATCCTACGCTTCATGAAAAATACTATGTCATCGTTGAGACTCCACATGGCTATTACGTTGCCCCCGGGGATGGCGTAAAACTTGCAAATGGAAAGATTATTGGGAAAGATATTATTCTTGATAAAAATACCGATTTTGAAAAACTTATCAAAGATCCAGAGACACTCTCCTATAACAATCGTCCCCTCGCCATGCAGATTAAATAGCCAGCCAGGGCAGAGCCCTGGACCCGGGGCAATAGTTTATGTACCGCTTTATGGTTCGATACATTTTTGCTTACGCAAAAACACTCACCATGAGCGGCTCTAAGCTGTTTTTGGAGAAAGACATAGCAGGAAAGCATTTAGAGGACAATGCGCCAAGTCCGCTCACCCTGAGTGTTTGCGCAGCATGGTACATGCGAAGCAAATGTATCGAATGGGTAAGAGCGGTAAATAACCTACTCTCTTTAGCTCAACCAGGAACAAAGACACTCTTTGTTCCTGGTAAGAAAATAGTAATTGGGTTCTAGGGCCTAAGGCCCTAGCGGGTTTTAAGGGCAGCGCCCTGCTATTTTTTATACCCAATAATCAAGACACATGAGGCCGCGTACCTGTTGCATGGTATGTGTGGCTACGGAGCGGGCCTGTTCGGAGCCTTTCTTTACCATGAGTAGGGCTGCTGGGATGTCTTGTTCGAATTCTTTGCGACGTGTGCGGATGGGGGTGAGGAAGGCTTCTAGGACTTCTAGGAGTCTTTTTTTGAGTACCATGTCGCCTAGTCCACCGCGTGTGTACTGTTCTTTAAGTTGTGTGACGTGGTTTTTGTCGGGGTCGAAGGCGTCGAGATAGGCAAATACAGGGTTGCCCTCTACTTTGCCAGGGTCTGAGACTTTTAGGTGGGTGGGATCGGTGTACATTCCCATGACTTTTTTTTGAACGACGTCGGATGCATCTGAGAGGTAGATAGCGTTGCCGAGTGATTTGCCCATTTTTGCTCTGCCGTCGGTGCCGGGTAGGCGTGCTATTTCGGGGACGATAGCTTCTGCTTCTTGTAGGATATCGGTTTTATAGATGCGATTGAAGGAGCGGACGATTTCATTGGTCTGTTCGATCATGGGTAATTGGTCTTCCCCTACGGGAACGTAGCGTGCTTTAAAGATGGTGATATCGGCTGCTTGGCTGACGGGGTACATGAGAAAGCCGGCAGGAACGCTGGCGCCAAATTCTTTTTGGGCGATCTCGGTTTTTACGGTGGGGTTGCGTAGTAAGCGATTTACAGTTACTAGGTTTAGGTAGAACTGGGTGAGTTCGGCAAGTTCTGGGATGGAGGATTGGATGAAGATGGTGGTTTTGGTGGGGTCTATGCCTACGGATAGGTAGTCTAGTATGACGGTGGTTACATGTTCACGGATACGTTGAGGGTGTTCGTAATTGTCGGTTAGAGCCTGAACATCTGCAAGCATGACAAATTGTTTATGGGTGTTTTGTAATTGTACTCGATTGGCGAGTGATCCGACGTAGTGTCCGAGGTGTAGGGGGCCGGTTGGACGGTCGCCGGTTAAAATTATGTCTGCCATGTGTGGGGTCCTTTAACAAAAAATAAAAAAAATTTTCGCGTAATAAAGCCTTAAAAAACTTGTTTAAGTCAAACTATAACAGAGAGTGTGCAAAAGTGTCGAATTTCGTCTACAGTAGATATGATAGCCTTAAAGAAAAAGGTACTACAGAGGGAGTTAAAAACTATGGAAATTTTCTCACACATAGTCTCGTTTATTAAACACGAGTGGCTATTGGTGACATGGCGTGATTTTGTTGAAGTAACATTCTTTTCCTATTTTGCATATCGAATTTTGAGATGGTTGGGGCAGGATCAGCAAAAAAATTTGACCTTGGCCTTTTATGGATATATTGCGCTAACAGTCGTGGCCTTTTTTGCTCAATTAAGTGGTCTGGCCATGGTCTTGTTTGCTTGCGCACCTGCTATAGCAATGGTTTTCATTTTGACTCATCAGCAGACCTTACAAAAGAATTTTATAACGCTTAAAACTATTGCGCCTAAGAAGGCGGCGGCAGATTTGTGGCTTGAGGAGATTATTCAAGCGAGTTTGCGGGGTGTAAATAAGAATAAGACAGTGATTTGTGTTATTGAGCGAACTCATGGACTGAGCCCGTTTTTGACGGCACGGTGCGTATTTAATGCTCCTGTTACACGGGATTTGCTCAATCTGCTTATGGATACTACGCAGGCTCCAGGATTAACTTCTGGGGAAGAGACGTTGACTCTGTGGGTTAATCAGGCGGGTGTTCTTGTCGCGGTTAATCCGGTCTGGCACGCGGAGTGTGATGAAGTCTGGGTCTCGAAGGAGATAAAGATGCTTCATAAGTGGAAGCAAGATGCTCTTTTTATAACACAAAAAAGCGATGCGCTTTTCACGGTTCTTTCTCCTGAAACGCGTCTTTTTGATGTCCTGGTGGACGGTAAAAGTTTTGATAACATAAGCGCTGGTTATGCGTTTTCATTAATAAAACAGCTCTGCTCGGAACAAACACATTCGAAAGGGACTTTCAATGCATCCATCCCTCACAAGAACTCTCAACAGCAGCCTCGTCCGTAAGGTAGGGGCCGTACTTATTGGGGTTACGCTCTGGTCGTTGGTTAATACGTTGCATGAGGCTACACTTACAGTGGAGGTGCCGTTGTGCTTTTTTAATCTGGAGGATAATCTTTTGCTTTCTGCACCAGAAAAAGTGCAGGTTATTCTTTCAGGAAGTCGTTCTAATTTAAGGGCTCTTGATTTGACTACTCTGGCGGCGCATGTGGATGCGTCTAAAATTTTGCGGCGAGGAGGGGTAATTTTAAATGCAAAACATCTTCTTTTACCTCGCAGCATAAAACTGGTAAGCTATAATCCTATAAATCTAACGGTTTCTGTGCAAAAGAAGACAGCGGGTATTTTACCGGCACCAGAAACCGGTGTAACAGTGGCAGGTGAAACGATTAAGGGGTAATTGTAGGGGTGGCCCAGCTTTTTGGTACGGATGGCATTCGGGGGTGTGCCGGAAGAGATTTTTTTTCACACGGTTCATTAGTTCGTTTTGGAACGGCACTTGCAACCTGGATACATGAGCAATACCCGGATTCTCCAGGCATTGTGATTATTTCTGATACGCGCATTTCCTGTTCATGGATAAAAGCGTGTTTAACCAGCAGTATCCTTTCTAGAGGTATTACGGTGTGTGATGCGGGTGTGTTGCCAACGCCTGCGGCTCAGGCCCTTCTCGCACGTCATAAGGAATGTGCAGTGGCCATTATAATTTCGGCATCGCACAACTCTTTTTCGGATAATGGTCTTAAACTGGTAACCCAAGTGGGAAAATTGAGCGCAGATGATGAGCGTCGGTTGGAATCGTTATGGCATTTTGCCGATATGTCGTCTTCTGAACATATTCAAGGATTAGGCCTAAATTTGGGGTTTAACCTGGGATCGAATCCCAATTTTAAGCCGCTTTTTTTAGAGCCTGCAGCAGAAGATATTTATGTCTGTTCCGTTTTGGCCGCGTTCCCGCCTCTGTTTTTGAAAGGGTTGACCGTTGTTTTGGACTGTGCTTATGGTGCATCTAGTTTAGTTGCTCCACGGATTTTTAAAGAGTTAGGTGCAGAGGTGGTAGTGCTGCATGCGGAGCCGGATGGATACAATATTAATAAATTATGTGGATCGGTTAATCCCCTGCGCATGCAAGAGGCTGTTATAGCTTATAAAGCGCATATGGGTTTTGCTTTTGATGGAGATGGCGACCGCGTGGTTGTGTCTAATAGGCTTGGAGAGTTAAAGGATGGGGATGATATATTAGTCATTCTCTCTGAGCATTCTGCGTATGCTGACCAGAACGCAGTTGTGGGAACGGTGTTGAGTAATTTTGGGTGCGAGCGCTATTTTTTACAGCGGGGCAGGCGGTTGCATCGAGCGGCGGTTGGGGATAAAAATGTTGCTCGAGATCTGCAGGAGCACGGTCTTTTATTGGGCGGGGAGCCGGTTGGGCATATAATTTTGAGAGATCTATTGCCTAGTGGTGATGGAATTCGCGCTGCATTGCGCGTAGCCGAAGGAATTATTCAATCCGGGAACTGGGATATGATAACGTGTACAAAGTACCCGCAGGCTCATCGTACAGTGCGAAATGTGGAACATAGGGACTTGTTATCTGAGCCTTTTGCATCTCTTATTAAAACGGCAGAGTCTTGTACTCAAGGGGGTCGTGTTTTGGTCCGTTATTCTGGGACGGAGCCTCTGTTACGTATAATGGTGGAAGCGACGTCGTCTATGGTGGCTGAAAAGACGGCGGAGTTTTTAGAAACTAATCTTGAAAAATGTTTAAAAATAACTATGGAAGGTGCGGAGAATTATGAGCATACACAAATCTCTTCTGCGGCGATTTCTTGATCTTATAAAATCTCTTTTTATTAGTGGGTTTCTTACCCTTTTACCGTTGGCGCTTACGGTTACGTTGTTTGCGTTTCTGTTTCGTACAGCAAAGTCGTGGTTTAAGCCGGTTTATCTTATATTGCCGGACTTTTTAAAGGCGATACCTGAGTCAGAATTGATTGTGGTATTTCTTTTGATATTGGCTGTGGGGGCGATTCTTAAGTTTTTCATCTTGCGCTTTGTGGTGGATATGGTTGAAGCGGGGCTGGGAAAGGTGCCGTTAGTGCGTCAGGTTTATTTTGGGATTAAGCAGCTTATAAGTGCCTTTGGTCCGAAGGACAAGCAGCATTTCCAACAGGTGGTCTTGGTAGAGTTTCCGCGTCGTGGTACGTACAGTGTAGGTTTTCTGACGAATGAATTTCCATCGGAATTAGCGCCTAAGAATGCGCATGGGGAGCCGCATGCGATCTTTTATAATATTTTCGTTCCGCATACGCCTAATCCTACAACAGGTTTCTTTATTTTAGCCCCATCGCATGAGTGCATAACAGTGCCGCTTACGAGACAAGAGGCTATGACTTTAATTATTTCGGGTGGGATTATTCAGCCAGACCGCTTTACGAAGAAATAGGTTTATATTTCTTCAAACCTTACGTTTGACTGATTTTCTTCTGACTGGTTTTTTTCGAAGAGAATAATAAGGTCATTGAATTTTCCATATCGATCATTAAAGAGCTTTTCATCCTCATCCACGTTATTTTTTGGTAAGTATTTTTTAGAAGCGACTTTGGCGAAGTTGAGTAAGCGGCAAAGGAAGATGAAATTATCTTTTGTAATCTTGAAGCGGTTCTTGAGTGCCCACTCAAAGGGTGTTACTTCACATATATTTTTGCTGAGTTTTTTTTCGTTTCTAGAGAGGGTTTTTCGTGGCATAAGGGCTATGTGTGGAATGGTGAAGAAATGGTGTATGAATTCTTTGCAGATATTAATAAGTTCTTCAGAATTTCCGTTGACGTCCAAACTTTTGAGGGGAAGGAGATCTATCTCTTGAGTGAGACCTCTTTTTGGATCATATTTTTTTGCAATTAAGGCGCTAGCCTTTTGGAGGAAGAGGCTTTCTTTGTCTTTGATTTTATCATTTTTGACAGGTATGATTTTATTGATTAAATCGTCTGCTTTCCAGATAGTAAAAATAAAATTAAGAGGAGTTTTGTGAGCATTAGGGCCGGTTGTAAGTGAGGTTTTGACATTTGCGCCTTTTTCAACGAGTAATTTAGTAAGGTCGAAGTTGCCATTGACGCAGGCGTATAGTAAGGGAGTTCCGCCAGCATTGGGGCCGGTCATAAGTGAGGCGTTGACGTTTGCGCCTTTTTCAATGAGTAGTTTGGCAAGTTCGAAGTTGCCATTGATGCAGGCGAATAACAGAGGCGTTGAACCAGCATTGGGGCCGGTTGTAAGTGAGGCGTTGACGCTGGCGCCTTTTTTAATAAGAGTTTCAGTAAGTTTGAAGTTGTTATGAATGCAAGCGCATAGCAGGGGGGTTGCACCAGTGTTAGGGCCGGTTGTAGGTGAGGCGTTGACGTTTGCGCCTTTCCCAATGAGGATCCATGCGAGTGTGGTATTATTTTTTACACAGGCGCAGAGAAGGGCTGTGTAGCCATCATTGTCTAGTTCCTCAAGATTAATCGTAATAGTTTTTGAATTTAGTAGTTCGATAGCCTCTTCTGTTTTATCGGCATTTATTAGGTCGTGAAGTTGCCCCGCTTGGAGTTGGAATGCGTAGGTGATGAGTAGGGCGATTGAAAATATGAGTGTTTTTATAGATTTCATAGATAGTTCTCGAGATTTATTTTTTATATATTTATTTTTTACGTTTTTTAATTTTATTCTTTTTTTCGGAAGTAGGATGAATTTTGTTTTTAAGAGCCGTGGTCTTTTTCCCGAAAGTAAGGGCTTTGTTTTTAGAAGTTGCGATCTTGTTGAAGTAAATAATAAGGTCATTGAATTTTCCATATCGATCATTAAAGAGCTTTTCATCCTCATCCACGTTATTTTTTGGTAAGTATTTTTTAGAAGCGACTTTGGCGAAGTTGAGTAAGCGGCAAAGGAAGATGAAATTATCTTTTGTAATCTTGAAGCGGTTCTTGAGTGCCCACTCAAAGGGTGTTACTTCACATATATTTTTGCTGAGTTTTTTTTCGTTTCTAGAGAGGGTTTTTCGTGGCATAAGGGCTATGTGTGGAATGGTGAAGAAATGGTGTATGAATTCTTTGCAGATATTAATAAGTTCTTCAGAATTGTCGTTGATGTACGGTTTTAGCGCGGAGAGATTGTTTAGAGCTCCAGGGTTCAAGTTTATTGCTTGGGGAATGGTTACTTTTGGAGCATATTCCTTTGCAATCAAAGGACTAGCGAGACGTAGAAAAAAGGCAGCATTGTTTGTGCCCATGTTGGTTTTGATAGGTACGATTTTATTGATTAAATCGTCTGCTTTCCAAGTAGTAAAAATAAAATTAAGAGGAGTTTTGTGAGCATTAGGGCCGGTTAAGAATGAAACGTTTGTGCGAGCGCCTTTTTCAATGAGTAGTTTTGCAAGTTTAAAGTTGTTATTGAGGCAGGCATATAGTAATGGAGTTGCACCAATGTCGGGGCCGGCTGTACGAGAGATGTTTATGTATGCGCCTTTTTTAATGAGAAGTTTGGCAAGTTCGAAGTTGCTTTTGAAGCAGGAGTATAACAAGGGGGTCGCACCGGCATTGGGACCGGTTGTAAATGAGGCGTTGACGTTTGCGCCTTTTTCAATGAGAAGTTTAGCAA
>CAYRPI010000023.1:11559-13809 GCA_964426225.1 uncultured Candidatus Babeliaceae bacterium
CCGGTTGTAAATGAGGCGTTGACGTTTGCGCCTTTTTCAATGAGAAGTTTAGCAAGTTCGAAGTTGTTTTTGCTGCAGGCTGATAATAGGGGCGTTGCACCAGTGTTAGGGCCGGTTGTAAATGAGGCGTTGATGTTTGTGCCTTTTTCAATGAGAAGTTTGGCAAGTTCGAAGTTGTCATTGAGGCAGGCTGATAATAGGGGCGTTGCACCAGCATAGGGACCGGTTGTAGGTGAGGCGTTGACATTTGCGCCTTTCCCAATGAGGATCCATGCGAGTGTGGTATTATTTTTTACACAGGCGCAGAGAAGGGCTGTGTAGCCATCATTGTCTAGTTCCTCAAGATTAATCGTAATAGTTTTTGAATTTAGTAGTTCGATAGCCTCTTCTGTTTTATCGGCATTTATTAGGTCGTGAAGTTGCCCCGCTTGGAGTTGGAATGCGTAGGTGATGAGTAGGGCGATTGAAAATATGAGTGTTTTTATAGATTTCATAGATAGTTCTCGAGATTTGTTTTTAGGTGTTAATTAATTTTAAATTAATGGCTTTTATTAAAATAGTTTTGCATTTATTTTCAAAACTGTCAAATATGGGAAGCCTGGTTTTTTTGCAAATAGATTTTGTGAGTAGCAAATTTGGCAGGTATACTTTGGCAGGTATACTAATGAAGTGAGGATGGGTTGTAAATTATGTTGGGGGAATAAGATGAATTTTCAGTCAGGATCTCTACCTGTTTCTGGATTAAATTTTGCTGAACGGGACCGTGTTTTTATGCAGGGGGCTATAGCGCTTGCACGTAAGGCGTATGCTCTGGGTGAGGTTCCGGTGGGAGCTGTTTTAGTCTCTCCAGAGGGCGTTGTTGTGGGGAAAGGTTTTAATCAAACCGAAACGCTTCATTGTCAAGATCAGCATGCAGAGATGTCTGCTATTCGTTCTGCAACAGCATATTCTAAGGACTGGCGATTGGATGGGCATACGCTTTATGTTACGCTTGAACCGTGTGTGATGTGCTTGGGTTGTATAGCATTGAGCCGAGTAGAGCGGTTGGTTTATGGTGCCGATTCTCCACAATATGGGTTTAGTTGTCAGCGAGAAGATATTTGTTTGCTTTATGCTAAGACTATAAAAAATGTTACAAAAGGTGTGTGCCGTCAGGAGATTGAAAGCCTGATGAAAGAATTTTTTAGGTCCCAGGTTTAAATCGGAATTAATTGGGCTTTTGGGGAATGTTGACTATGTATGTGGCGAGGGGACTTGTTTTGTTTTATACTGGAGACAGGTTTTAAAAAGTCTTTCACTAAAGAGTTAATGGTATGAAAAAAATTCTAATAATAAGTCTGGTGCTGGCTTTTGGTTATGGATCACTTATCAAGGCTGTAAAACTACCGCTTCATGATGCAGTAGAAAAGGGCGATTTGGCCTTGTTAAAAGCACTTCTTATGCAAAAAATCTTTGAGGTGGATGCAAAAGACGAGGATGGAAATTCGCCTCTTTATAAGGCGGTGCAAAAAGGTGATAAAGAGATGGTGCTGTGGCTTCTTTTGGCTGGTGCGAATGTTAATACGGTTAATAGCAATCGTTCTACTCCGTTGCAGCGGGCAGCACTTGCGGGAGATCTTGAAGTGGTTCAATTGCTTCTTTGGATGGGGGCAAATCCTAATGCAAAAGATAAATTTAAAGACACGCCGCTTCATTTTGCAGCAAAATTATTTAAGGGGATGGATCTTTTTGATCATTATTCTGAAAATACTCTTATGGGGTGGAAACAGCCCGGGACAAGAGTTGCAGAGCAGGATAAGATGCTGTTAGGACAGAACGTTATAGCAAAACTGGAGATTGTAAAGCGATTATTGGCTGCTGGGGCTGATAAGACCTTGAAAAACAGTGCCGCAGAGGCTCCTGTTGACATTGCTATGGCTCCAGAAATAAAAGATTTTTTAAATTCTGCCAACCAGCCTGTTGCCATTCCTATGACAAATGAGATAAGAGATCTGTTACTAAATACTCGTTTGCAGGTTCGAACCGAGCCTTCTTGGTTCGAAATTCATAAAAAAATAATATATGGAGCGGTTGCCGCTGGAATACTGGGCGTACTTGCGCGTGTTGTTTTTAAATATAATTTAATTCGCGTTCCGCGCCTTCCTATGCTCTGGATGAGAGAAAGTAATTCGTCTACAGAGAAGGTTTTTAATAAAAATTCTCTGTCTCTTTTACATTCTTTTGCATAATGCAGTTGAGCTCTCGTGCGAA
>CAYRPI010000023.1:13819-17160 GCA_964426225.1 uncultured Candidatus Babeliaceae bacterium
TATACTCAAAAAGTGTGCCGATGTAGCTCAGTTGGTAGAGCAATTGATTCGTAATCAATAGGTCAGCGGTTCAAGTCCGCTCATCGGCTCCATTCATTTAGAGATTATTTACTTTTTTGTTAAGCGAAGGACTTGTGGGTGTTATGAGTGCAACAAGAACAACAAAAACGAGCGGGTCAACGGGTGTCCGTAAACCTGCGGTAGCACCAAAGAGTGCGCCAAAGAAAACAGTGGTTAAAAAAGAGGTTGAAGCAGCTGAGGTAGTTGTAAAAGCTCCTCGTGTAGCTCGGCCAGCCAAGGTTAAAAAACCGGGCGTGCTTGCGCAGGGTACAGGAAGGCGTAAAGCTTCTGTAGCGCGAGTTTTCTTGCGCTCAGGGAATGGTAATATTATAGTTAACGGTCGTCCGTTTGAATTGTATTTTGATACAGATATCGCAAAGAGATCTGTGAAATACGTTCACAATACTATTCCAGTAGCAGCTCACTACGACGTTGAAGTTAATGTGTGTGGCGGTGGTATTCATGGACAAGCGGATGCGGTTAAGCTAGGTATTTCCCGTGCTATCTTGGAATTGAATCCTGACGTACGCGCTTCATTGCGTGCACATGGACTTTTAACGGTAGATGCGCGTGTGAAAGAACGTAAAAAGTTTGGACGCAAAGCAGCTCGTCGGCGCTTCCAGTTTGTAAAACGTTAATAGATGCGTTTCCCAGGATTTATTAATCCTGTTTTTTGACCAGATAGGTGGTGGGCACATGTGCGGAATTGTGGGGTACGTTGGCAAAGGGTCTTGTCGGTCTTTTGTTATAGAAGGGCTTGTGCGGCTTGAGTATCGTGGTTACGATTCTGCTGGGTTTGCATGCCTTGATTTTAAAACGGGGCGGATGGTTTCTGCAAAAGCTGCAGGAAGCATTGAACGTTTAAAAGAAAAGCTCTCTTGCAGCCTTATAGATGGTTCTATTGGAATGGGACATACTCGGTGGGCCACGCATGGTTCTTCGACAGAAGAGAATGCGCATCCCCACTTTAACCTTTCACGTACGGTGTCGGTGGTCCATAATGGTATTATTGAAAATCATCTGGCGCTTAAAAAGCGACTTGCGGCTACGGGGCATACTTTTTATTCAGAGACAGATACCGAAGTTATTGCGCATCTTTTTGATGAGGCTTTGGCGGCTGGAGTTGTCTCTGGGAATAGTGGTGATTTGAAGCGCGTGGTTGAATCTGTTGTGCAGCAGCTGGAAGGTGCGTTTTCATGTGTTGTTATTTTGGAGCAATTTCCAAATCTCATGGTGGCTATTCGTAAACGGTCTCCGCTCTGCATAGGATTTAGCGATGATCAGATGTTTGTAGCGTCTGATGTTGCGGCATTTTCTCAGCATACGCGCCGTGTTCTCTATTTACCGGATGAGAGCTTTGCTCTGGTGAGCAGCTCTGATATAGAATTATTTGATTTTTCTGGTTCTGTGTATTCGTATAGTCTTTCTGAAGTTGATGAGCTATGGCTTCATACGACTAAAGAGGGCTATGAGCATTTTATGCTTAAAGAAATTTATGAGCAGAAGCGTGTTATTCAGGATTCTGTAGCATTTTGTAAGAGTCTGTCGCCAGAAGTATGGGAACAGACGGGGCTTGGAGGCCTGCGGGGTGACTCTTTAAAAGAACTGATTTTTGTTGCTTGTGGCACGTCGGCTCATGCTGCTCAGTTGGCATCGTTTTTCTTTGAAGAAGTGTGCCAGGTGAGAGCTTTTGTGGAACTTGCATCAGAGTTTAGGCACAAGCCTCTTTTCCCTGACAAAAACAGGGTCTGTTGCCTACTTTCTCAATCGGGAGAAACGGCGGATACTATTGAGGGGTTAAAGCTTGCTCGTCAGGCAGGATTACAGACGCTTTCTGTGGTGAATGTCCCTCAGAGCACTATGGTGCGAGAGTCTGATGGATTTATTTTGACACAGGCAAAGCGTGAAGTGGCGGTTGCCTCGACTAAATCATTTACATCGCAGGTGGTGCTTTTATATTGGATGGCGCATCGCATAGCGGTAGCAAAAGGGATTCTTCCGCCGGAGGCATTGGCTTTAGCGCAACAGGATTTATTGGTTTTGGCCGAAGTTTTTGATGAGGTTATGGATCGCTATGGGGCGGATATTATTCATCATTTAGCGCCTAAATACGCTTGTTTTGAAAAATTTATTTTCTTGGGCCGACATATAAGTTATCCCTTTGCTCGTGAGGCGGCTTTAAAGCTTAAAGAGATTGCGTATCGTTGCGTCGATTGTTATCCTGCAGGTGAGCTTAAACACGGGTCTATAGCTTTGGTTGAGCCGTCCATTCCGATTTTTATTTTTTCGGTAGTGGACGAAGAGGTGTATCGTAAGATTTTGGGCGGGGCTCAAGAGGTCAAGGCACGAAATGGGCATCTGGTTGTTTTTGCCTTTGAGGGGCAAGACGAGTTAATTGGGCTGGCGGATACCGTTTTTATTATTCCTCGGGTTAAGCCGCTTTTAGGGCCTTTAGCTATGACAGGACTGATGCAGCTTTTTGTATATCACGTGGCGCGTGAGCTAAAATGTTCGATTGATAAGCCTCGTCATTTGGCCAAGTCGGTTACGGTTGAGTAGTAATTTTTGCTGGGAGAGGCAATATGAAGCGTTCGACTCCAATTCGTTATATCGGGACCTTAGCGACTTATTTGTGCGCGAGTTGTGTAATTTTATTGACGATTCCTTTGACAATGCTTCTTTTAATTCTGCTTCCGGAGAAATACCGCAGAAATAACCCCCTGTTATTTGGTCTTCTCTATCTTTTTTATCGTGGAATAGTTTTTTCGACCTTTACTCCCTTAGTCATTGAGGGGAAAGAACGCGT
Organism: uncultured Candidatus Babeliaceae bacterium; assembly: GCA_964426225.1. GTDB lineage: Bacteria > Babelota > Babeliae > Babelales > Babelaceae > UBA12395. The sequence continues at coordinate 16,686 of CAYRPI010000023.1, forward strand.
GCCGGAGTCGCCTGCTATTTTTGTGGGCAACCATCAATCTACTCTTGATGTGCCATTGATAGGGATGCTTTTAGGGGGGCGTCCACATATATGGTATGCCTTAGCTTATTATGCAAATATGCCGGTATTAGGTTTTTTTATTCGACGCATTGGTTTTTCCTTAAAGCGTGAATCTGCAGCTGGGGCTGCACATGGCCTTCTACGTGGACTAAGGCGTTTGGAGAAAGATCCGTGTAATGTTGTTATTTTTCCTGAGGGGGCTCGTTTTATCGATGGTAAGGTGCATGATTTTTTAAATGGATTTGCTCTTATAGCTCGTAAAACCGGTATGCCGGTTGTTCCCATTTTCATGCCTTATTGTGGACTAGTATATCCGCCTGAGGCATTTTGGGTCAGAAAACATCTTTTAGTGGTGGTGGTGGGACCTACGTTTATTTTACAATTAGATGAGTCGGATGAGGCGTTGGTTGATTTG
>CAYRPI010000024.1:0-1797 GCA_964426225.1 uncultured Candidatus Babeliaceae bacterium
GGATTAAATATTTAATCCTGCTTAAAAAGGAGTTCTACTCATGAACGTACGCTTATGGTACGCTCTCTCACCGCTTGTTTTATCTTCATTTTGCAGCGAAAGTAGAGGAGCGCTTGCGCCTATCGAGCTTCCCGACAGTCCTATACTTAGAACAGTCGATAAATTCGGATTTATTAACATAGGGAAAATATTTGTTTTTGCCCAAAATGTAATCATAGAACTACACGGAACTAAAAACATTGAACAGATAGACCATTTGACTAAGGTTTACAAAATTTCACTTCCTATACCCCTCAACAAAGGGAACAAAAAACCTAACCGTTTCGCCATTGTTCTTTATGGAGACGAATATCTAACCGTACAAGAACTTGCCGAACTAGAAACATCCGGCAAAGGAGATCCAGTCCTGATGAAAAAAGCATTAGCCCATGCTATTGATAACTTTGAAAAATTTTCAGAAGATTATATTGAAGAGATTCAAATGGCAAAAGGATACATGGTAAAACTTATTGACCATTGGTGCATCGCACGCAATCGCCCTAATTCAATATTACGCGACTGGGGATCCATCGACCACTCAGAACGTGAGAGCATGCATACCACTATGTCATCGTTCAAGATTTTCGAAAGTCTTCAAGACGACCTTTTAACATTCCTAAAAGATCTGGTTAGAAGCTGCCCTATCTCACATAAGGCTTATCGTGATTCACTAAAACACTCTTAATTTTTCAATCTCTAAATCAGGGAGGCGGTTTTGCATATTAAATGCATTTAAACCACTCCCCGATCTTTTTCTAATAATGGGGTTCTTTTTGCACGTTTTTGTGTAAAAATTGACAAATTTTAAAAAACATGTAGAATCATCAATGAAATCGTTATAAGTAAAATTTAATTAATATATCTAAACTAATACTATTGGAGGCATACTTATGTCACATTTGAACCTAAAATCAATTCTTTTGTCGATAGCCTTGCTAACCATTGGAACAGGCCTTCAAGCCGCGCCAAAAGACTCTCCTAAAGAATTTATTAAAGAAGTTATTAGAACTCCCGGAAAAATAATCAAGAAAATGGCTGCAGTACCCGGTAAGATCATAACTTCTATAAAAAATGTCACTCATACATCAAAAAAACAGGCTTTAACAACAAAAGCTAAAACTGTAGAAACTCAAGCATGTTGTGCAGCTGACATTAAATAATTATTCAACCTCTGGTTAATGCATAAATTTTAAAACAAAAAAACCAGGCGAGTAGATTTATATTTACTCGCCTGGTTTTTTTGTTTTGATCCTAGGGACAAAATAGCTATCTTAAAAATTACTTATGGAACATGACAATGCCACTATTTTTTGCTACTATTCATAATGAACTTTTAACATTTCTAGCAAATCTAGCAGATAGCTATTTCAAGTCCTATAAAACGTACCGAGAGCCATTTAAATACCGTGGATCATCCAAATGAGATTATATCAGGAACTGTAGAGCGGGTTATTTTCCAGAGCTCCGAGGGTGATTTCTCTGTCTTTATACTAATTGCTGCTTCATTCTCCACAACGGTAAGAGGGCATCTTCCAACTGTTCGAGAAGGGCAAGAGATAGAAGTCGAAGGCTCCTGGACCGTCCATCAAAAATTTGGAAAACAATTTTTTGCACAACGATGTATTCAAAGAATCCCCTCTTCGCTTTCTGGGTTGAAAAAATACCTAGGTTCCGGAGTTATAAAAGGTATAGGAAAAGCCTATGGAGAAAAACTGGTAGATTATTTTGGTGAACAGGTACTTCAGGTAATTGAAAAAG
>CAYRPI010000024.1:1807-4710 GCA_964426225.1 uncultured Candidatus Babeliaceae bacterium
GAAACTGCCCAGATAATGGTCTTTTTACAAGACAAAGGCGCATCTCCTGCCTATGCGGCAAAAATATATCGTCAATATGGAGACTCTGCTCTCAATGTTCTTTCGGCTAATCCCTACCGCCTTGCCAGTGAAGTATGGGGGATTGGTTTTACTATAGCAGATTCTATTGCTCAAAATTTAGGCTTTACTCATACAGATGAACGCCGTTTACATGCTGGCATCTCTTTTGTCTTTTCCGCCGCTGCAGCACAAGGTCACCTTTACGTAGAAAAGCAAAAATTATGGGAGAAAGCCTGTCCTATGCTTGAACTTTCGGCAGACGAAGTTCCACTTCTAGAAAAAGCTTATGATATCCTACTTGCACAAGGGCATGTTATATCCTTGCGTGAAGGGGATTTAGAATATCGCGGGCTTGTTGCGCACTATAAAACAGAAATGTCCGTTGCAGAGCACTGTAACCGCCTCCTAAGAACTCCCTCGCAACACCTGCAAGATCTTGAATCTTTGTATAAAAAATTACGCATTCCAAGCGCCCATGAATTAGCTCTTAATGAAGATCAGCAAAAGGGTATCATGACTGCGTTAAGCCATAAAATTTCTATTATTACCGGAGGCCCAGGAACTGGAAAAACAACCTTGGTAAAAAAACTGCTCTCTTTATTAGAACAAGAACGTCTAAATTTTAAATTGTGCGCTCCAACAGGTCGTGCATCAAAACGGCTTATGGAAAGTACCGGTCAATTTGCCCTCACCATCCATCGCCTTTTAGAATTTGACCCTGCAACTAAATCTTTCAGCCGCAATGAATATAATACCCTTAAGGTAGACTTTTTAATTGTTGATGAAGTCTCTATGGTCGATATTTTCCTCGCACATTCTCTTTTGCAAGCGCTTCCTTCATCCGCACATATCGTAATGATTGGAGACAGCGATCAATTGCCATCCGTAGGGCCAGGAAATGTTCTGCGCGACTTTTTAGAAAGTGGTGCAATTCCTTCGGTAAGATTAACCGAAATCTTTAGGCAAGCTCAAAGTAGTCTTATTGTGGTTAATGCTCATCGCGTTAATAGTGGAGAATTTCCTCTTTCAGCCTCCGCATTACCCGACTCAAATCCTGATTTTATTTTTATAAAAGAGACCGAGCCGCAAAACATTTCGGCCCATCTTAAGCGTCTGTTAGAGGGCGAGATAAAAAGGCGCGGATTTTCACCTCTTGATGTGCATGTTTTAGCACCTATGAACCGTGGAATTGCAGGAACACAAACCCTCAATCTCTTTCTACAATCTCTAATTTACCCCGAATCGCGACCCTCTATTGCCTTTCGCGGAACCGAATTTCATCCTGGAGACAAAGTGATGCAGATTCGCAACAATTATGACAAGAACGTATTCAACGGCGATATAGGTTTAATCAAAGCAGTCGAAACAGAGGGACAGATGCTAACGGTTGGATTTGGAGATCGAATGGTTGAATACGATCTAAGCGACCTTGATGAATTAGTACTCGCTTATGCAACAACTATTCACAAAAGCCAGGGATCTGAATATCCGGTTGTTATAATCCCCATTTTTATGCAACATTTTATTCTGTTGCAAAGAAATTTACTCTATACTGCACTCACGCGCGCTCAAAAGTTATGTATCTTAATTGGTGAACCACGAGCTATTGCTATGGCCATCAAAAAAGAAGATGCAACCAAACGCATCACATTCTTAAAATCTATGGTTCAAAAAATAATTTCATCCCCACAAAGCATCTCTTAAAACAGGCTTCAGTAAATCGCAAATCATTTCTCATAGAAAATATTTTTAAAACATTTTTAAAAAATCATTGCAATTGCAAATTGTTTTTTGCTAAGATAAGACTAACAAGAAGAAATATTTAGTGAGCGTATAAAAAAGGAGGGAGTTTTTAAAATGCGCTTGAAATGGATGGAGTTTTAATAAAAAAAGGTCTCATAAAAGTACATGGGACAAGTAATTACAAGAGGAGAGTGTTATGAAACGTTTATTAGCTTTAGCGGCGTTGTTGTTTACAGCCGGTGCTTTTGCCGGATCTGGTTTCAGTGAATATTTTGTATTGAATGAAACAGATGAAACTATTCAGATTGACTTGGGTTGGGATGATGGATTTTCCCTTGCCCCTAAGCAAGAAATGTCTATAGTCAAAGTTTACAGAACCGGTTTATTAGGCACAGGTCCAGATTGGACTGGAATGAAAAACTTTAGAGTTATTATTCCAAGCCTAAACAACGTTGCTAAACAGGGAAGTGCTGTTCTTGGCGCAATAGGTAAGGGTGGATACACCATTGACAAAGCTCCTTGGTATTCACATTCTGGTATTTGGCATCGTCACAGCTATCCTATGGGTGGTGGTAAATGGTGGCTTTCTGTTGACTGCTGGCAGTTCGGTAGTGACTATGACTTCAAATTTGTTATAAACAAAGAAAAACCAAAAGATATTGGTACTTTCGCAAACACCCCTGCTTAATATAACGAACTATTTATAAACCAGATGTTATTTCCATAAATCGTTTAGAACTAGGTCCTCAAGTTTTCTCGAGGACCTAGTTCTTTTTAATTTTCAATAATACGCCTGCCATCTATTCCAACTTTTGTGGATCCTAAAAACCCAAAATCTATGGCTTGTGATATACTTTATTTCTCCCCCTTTACCGCAAGACAAAAAGCAGGATTTAATCCTGAAAAAGGAAAAACAGATGCCCAAAAAACTAATTCTCTATCTAATTGCAGCGTTTACACTAGGTACAGTTACCTATGCCTTTTACAACAAATGGATCCTTTTCAACATCCCCTTCTTTCGCTCCATAACAAGTCTCTCCCGCACAGAAACGATAGAAAGGAAAAACGTCTCTATTTATCTTCCCGATGAAAAATTTTCA
>CAYRPI010000024.1:4720-9678 GCA_964426225.1 uncultured Candidatus Babeliaceae bacterium
GCGTGCGAGGTGATCTGACAGCAGATTTCCCCCCGGACCAATCAAAAACATGGTCCTCTCATCCAGAAGATACAGCAGAATCTTTAATTAATGCATGGTTAGCTCTTTTAGATGAAGAAGAATTAATAAAAAAGAAAACTACACTCCAAACAGCAGCCTCCGCCCATGACAATCAAAAACTACTAATCTCTTTCGACCGACTTCCTTTTGATGAAGAAGCCTCAACCCAAGAAAAATGGCTTGTCATCGAAAGCCTTTTAAAAACCCTCCGTACTGCATGTCCAACATTTAAAACGGTAGCCTTTTTAGTACATCATCTGCCTGCGGAAGACACCCATCTTGATTTCTCACAACCTTGGCCCATTGGTGGATTTTTAGAAACAAAAGCACCCCAGAAGAATTTTATTAAACCGATAGGCGCTCCTCCCTTTTTCACCATTATGCTAGACCCTGCAGGTGATGCTCAGCATACCGGACGAGTGATAGACGATAATTTTGAACGTGGAATAACTTTACAATATGCAGAAGCCCTTAAAGAGCAACTTGAAAAGACAGTAAGAGGGATTCGTGTGATTCTAACCCGATTCCCTGGAGAAACCGTTGAGCCCCTACAAAATGCTGCTTTTTCAAATCGACTCAAAGCAGATTTTTACCTCCACATAGCCTTTTACCATGAGCCCCAAGCTCCATCACACGCCTCACTTTTTTATTTCCTTTACAACCCCTTAACCGATTTTTGGCGTAAAAAAGATAATTCTCTTACATGGGAACCGTATTACGCGGCACATTGTTCTGCCCTTGCAACCACTCTTGGCTATGCCGATATTCTTTATAAAGCACTCCTTCCTCACCACCGGCAAGGACTGTTTCAATTGCATGCACTCCATGGAATCCCATTCAAGCCACTTATTGGAATCCAAGCACCTGTTTTTGCCTGTGAAATAGGACTTCATAATAAAGATATGTGGAAGCTTTTTATAGCGCCACTAGCAGAAGGTATCGCTCGTGTGGTACAATGGGCAACAAAAGAATCTGATGCAACAGGTAGTACTTCAGTACAAACACCACAGGAAGTCCCTGTGATTAACGCGGACGCTAGCCCTGTGGCTGAAGAAATTAATTTTTAATAGGAGTAATGAAGATGGAAAATCAAGATCAATTGAATCTATATAAAAAGCCAGCACTTCAAGGCCTCGCATTACTATTACTCGGCTTCTTACTGTTATTTAATACACTTGGCTGGGTTCAACAAGGTGTTACCGTTATAATGGTGCTATTTGCCCTTGGTTTAATTACCAAAGGACTGCTCATGTCTGGAATTTACGACCTTATTAGACAACAACTTAAAAAATAATTCACTATTGCACTCCCATCTTTGCCATCGGAACGACCCTTCATGAAGATACACTCTGACTGTTGTAAATTTTTTCGTCTAAGCAAATTATAGCTTCGCATCGTTCGGACAGTTATCTTTTGTAGGCTCTAGTCCAAGATCAGATCCAGCTAATGGTTGTTTTAATGCAACCAAACGCGTTGGGCAAGCAAAAGGAATATTTTCACCTCTAAGTTTTTTGATTATGGCCATACGCACCTGAGATTCGACCTCCCATTTATCCATAACCCTATCTGCAGAAATAAAACCACGAACCATAAATCTATATCCATTATCTGCAAAATCCACAAGCCAAACTATCGGTGCAGGATTTCGTAAAATATTTTGATTCTCTTCTAGTGCCTGTAAAATTAGATTACGAACCCTTTCTGGATCAACCTCATAGGCAATAGAAACCATAATATCCTCAAAGGCACAGAATGATCGAGAGAAATGCCAATTACGAAGTACCTTGGTAACAATAGTTGAATTAGGAACTACAAAAGTCACACTATTTTTATACCGAATAACCGTCGTCCGTGGTGTAATATGCCGCACCACACCAGCAACCACAGGATCGTCCAGTTCAACATAATCTCCAATTTTAATAGGCCGTTGAACCAAAATTATAAAGTATGAAAAAAAATCCCCAATAGGCTCTCGAATAATATATGCAACCGCACCCACAATCAAACTGATCTTGGTAGCCATTCCGCCAAGCCCTACACTCTGTAACGCCAGCAAAAATGCCAAAATCATGATCACATAACGGCTAAGCGTCATTATAGTGCTCTGAACCCCTGATCCTACTAAAAGCGGATCAAAAATACGTTGCAACACAAAACGATTAAGTATGTAAACAACACCGGTCCCACCCAAAATATAGAGAATAATTTTAACCAGGGACATAACAGTAACCTGCATAGTTTTGCCGGTCACCTCATCCACGTCACCAGAATTAAAAAGGGCATAATCTAATAACTTATGAATATCTAGCCATCGCCACCCCTGTCCCCATATACGCATGCCAATCAAAAAACTTAGCAATACAAAAAACAGAAACGAAGCGACTACAAAAAAACCGTACCAGGTCTTCCCACCGCCAAAACGTTCTTTTACCACTAAACCATCAGGATAATAAAAGAAAAAGTCGGATGATGCACGCTTTATACGTTCATATATCCATGAAAATAGTGGTATCAATAGAACCGTTAAAACGAGTCTCCATAAAACCCAATAAACCTGTTGCCCATATCCCACAAAAGGGTTCATCATAACTATGATGGCCGTAAGAACAAACAAAAAGACATAATAATATTTATCAATACGTTCTTCGAGCCATTTTCCAAATGGTGTAGAACGCGAAAATACACCAAGTACTTGCGTCTGCCCTATAAGGCTATCCTTACTTATGAGAGCAATAAGGGCTACCTGGAACAGAATAAAATTTGCTGCTAACAAAATCTCTGGAACTTGAGAATTAAAATTATTACCCAAGACAAATGCTAGTCGAAAGAACATAATGGCAATAGTTATATACACAAAAGATGGAACCACTAACTTAAACCGATGCAAAAACGCCTGTCTAATAAAAATGTATCCACGCTCACTGTTAACCCGCAAGAAATACTTAAAAAAAGCATGTGCCACAGAGATCATGTAGGGAATAGAAAGTAAGTAAAAAAGAACCGAAAATGCCGCTCCAAAAAGATGAATTCCTAGAGCAAGAGCTGTCCATATATAAAGACCAACCACGTGTTTATTTATAAAACCAATGCACAATGCAGCAAAAACTCGTAGCGACGAAAAAAGACGATAGCGAGATTTCTTACGTAAAAGAAAATGCTCAAAATAGGGTAAATAAGCTCGAAGTAATAAGAATCCAAAGATTACGCTTAATAACTGTACTAAAAGTAATAAGGCTGCATAAGGATCATTAATAAATCCACGTACTTTTGACGTTAATCTATCTAAATTTGCACGCGACCAATACGAAAGCCCAACCTTAACATTATCTCTGAAAAAATGTTTAATATCAGGCCAAAAATTCTTTAATCCCTGAATCTCAATAGACCTTCCTGACCGCATCCAAAAGGCCCGCTCAGAAAGCACTACTGAGATTTCCTTTATACTCTTTAGCATATCTTGAGACATAGCAAGACTTTTAGCATATGCTTCCATTGTCTTGGTTGTAACCTCTATGCGTCCTTTTAGCTCCTCATCTGCAGATAAAAGAGCTGCAAGCGACTCCTGGAAAAGCTCCGGTGCACCCGCAAAGACCTGATCTTTACGCTCCGCAACCGCTTTTAAAAGAGCCTTTACCGAATCTTTAGCCATATTTAACTGATAAAGACTTTCAATCGCTTTATCACGCCGATTTGTAAATTCTGCACTATCTGCTTTAAGAGATGAAAGCTTCGTGTCATATTTTTTACGCTCTTGATCAAACACTTCTGCCACATTAAAACGCATAGACCTACGTGTAAGTTTGTGCCAGGTTTTCAAAATATCGACATCCAATTCCTTCTGATTAAAAGCCACCGCGGCTTCATCCTTCCGTGCATCTTGATAGCGTCTTTTCGCTTCAACACTACTTAAACGTGCTATACGAAGTCCTGCAGCACATACCTCTCGCCAATCGGCTGGTTTTTTTAGACGATCCGGCTCAAACGTCCAATTGTGAATTTGATTTATATCATCACCCACAAGCGCCACCGCCTTATCGTAAGCATGCGCAGCATCCCTACGAAATTCTTCCAGCATCGGAACCAATACTCGAACGTCTTCGTCCAACCGTTCCCGCTGAACAAAAAATTCTTGCCGTTCTTTATCAAGCTTAACGTCCGCTTCTTTGACCTGCCACTGCTCTACCTCTACACTCCGTTTCATATCTGTATAGAATGCCTGCTGAGCTTCTAAATTTTTTTGCGCAGCTTTTAACTGAGTCTCAATCAAATCGAGCCGATTCACCCCCTCTTGAACCTTAAGTTGCGCTAAAGTTTTTCTATACCGCAGCAACCTAAACTGTTCATCAACTATTTCACCCCATTGGGTCTTGGAAAGACCCTGAAATTCTTCGGGTATTTTTTCTTCTTGACCAAGAGAACCTCGTTGTACCCTTTTTTCTTCATACTCTTTAGAAATATCATCAAAGGCTTTCTTTTTCTTACCCTGATCCGATGCTAATGTAATCAATGCCTTTTCAAGCGATTCTATCTCATTCTTAGTTTCGGAAACCTGCTTACCTGCCCTCTGTAAATCGGCAAAAGTAGGTAGCGCTTTTGCTTTTTGCGACTCCTTCTTCTCCGCACGAGGTTGTTGCAAAATTGCCTGATGCTCTTCTAAGGCTGCACGCATCTGCGACTTTAATTGCACTATTTCACTCAATGCCTGATAAAGATGACTCACAACCGCAAGTTTTTTTTGTAAGAAAAGCTTTGATTGCACCGCTGCTGTATGCGCAATACGCTGTTTAAGAGCAACAAGCTCCCCTGCAACCTGCTCAAAGATTTTTTGTTCATCATTACCAAGCCCGTCTGCCGCCTTTTTTAAGAAAGCAAGACGTTTTTCAAGATCACTAGCCTCT
>CAYRPI010000024.1:9688-17150 GCA_964426225.1 uncultured Candidatus Babeliaceae bacterium
TATTTTTAGATGCCAACGTATTAAAAGAAGGAAACCATCCTGCAAAAAGCTGCTGCGAAAAACCGCCAATCATAAAATATAAACTTATGTGTAGAATACGCTTCATAACCAACCTCTAAATTACTTTAAAAATCCTATGGTCTTAAACGAACGCGCATCGGGGTGCTGCGCCACACATCTCTTTAACCAACAAATCAGGGATGTCCTCCATCGACAACTCCTTTCAGAATTTATAGTAGTATCTTCTAAGTGATAAATCAAGCGCAAAGCATCTCTTATAGAAATACTTGATTCCGCTTCAGGATAAATTCCGAATGTCATAAAAAGCCTTCCTAGAAAGACTATTCGATAAAGCTCAATATCACAAGAAATCGCTATTGGCTGATGCAACTCTAACAGTAAATTTAGTATGGAACGATCTACCTGTTCTTCGGCTAAAAATGCTTCACTCACCTCAAGCACATGATGTAAAAAAAGAATATCTTCAGATACCCATGGAGCAGGTAGTGCATGCAGACTAACCTCATCAAAAAAAAGCCGTCCCGACTGCTCTGTCACGGTATAACGTAACAACGCCCCATTAACCACTGCAGGAGTCTTTTTATGCATTCCAAAACTTATTTTGATCATCCCTCTTAGACGATCAAACACCAAACAAGACCTCTTTAACGGTAAATATGATCTTAAGACAATTCCATACTGAACAGGACTTAATCCTGGTTGTTGGCTATAATCATGAGGGCTAAATATCACCGCCACTTTATTTTTTCCTATCGACAAAAAAATTATTCTCATTGTAGACTAGCATGAAATGTCTGCGTCTTGAAAGGAAATGCTATGGTCTGTTCAATTTCACGCTTTATGCGCGGCTGGCCAACTCTTATTCTACTAATAACAATCTATTTTCCCACTATGGCATTAGATTTTCAAAGCTCCAAAGATTCTCAAGACAAACTTTTCCTAGATATCATATTACATCAAGCCATAAACTCCCGTTCTGACGTTCACGCACAAGATGAAATCATAGAACAGAGTAAGCAACAAGAATGGGTCCTTTTAAGTGAATTACTTCCCCAAGTTAACGTCGATGGCACTATCCAAAAAAGCTATCTAAATAGCTATGCCGAAGAACTATTACACACAAACTTTAACCAAACCCTCTTTGATCCAAGTGGAGCACTACTTCAACGCGAAGTCCAACGCCTAACAACTAAAATTAAGCAATACAATAAGCTGGAGCTTCAAAATCGTGTTCGATTAGATCTGACCCGTGATTTTTTTCAGCACCGAAATCGTCTTTACGAAAAGCCCTTCCAAGATGCGCTTGAAAAAAGTTCACTAACTGAATACAAGAGCGCGTTACTCAAAAAGTCGATTGGGCTCTATTCTGCTCCCCAAATACAAGCCGCCGAAACTCAATTTCAGAGTGCAAAAAGCCAGGTTTTTAAACTTGGAAATGTACGCAAAATTAGCAAACAACAGTTAATAACTAGTAGTGAAAATCCTTTAGATCTCCCTCTTGTTATACCAGAAACAACACTCATTCTAAACACCTTATGGAAAAATCTCCAACAGACCGATGAAGAAACATTAGTCCAACAAGCAATAAAATTCCGCCCTATTTTTAAAGAACTAAACGCACAAATTGAACAAGCAGAGATTAAAACAGACATCGCTCGCTACTATTATCTACCTTCCATAGCATTTGATGCAAATATATATAAATATCGTTTCGCGCCCACTGCCCTTACCGCCACTCAAACTACCGCAGAAGCTGCCCTCCTCTACCCATGGACAGTTGGCCTAACTGCATCCTGGAGCTTTGACAGTTTTGGCAGCCTACACTCTGTACGTGCAGCACGTGCCGAGCGCTTAGAAAAAGTACTAACAAAGAAACGAACCGAATTCACTATAAAAAATGACGTCATAACCGCCCATTTGGAATTGCAAAATGCCGCCGAAGAATTGCATAGCAGCTTGAAAAGCGTAGAACAAGCTCATATAGATTTTTTAAAAAACGTAAAATCTTTTGAAGTGGGTCTAATCTCTAAAGTTGAATTTGAACAAGCTCAAACTACCTGGGAACAGGCTCAAATTAAATTAGAAAATACACTAACCACAACAGTAAATAAACATGAAGAATTAATGTTTAACGCAGGGTACCCGCCCGGACCGTCCGAATTGCAAAACCTTTCCATCCCTCCTGCGCCAGAATTTAATACGTCAGAAATTACCTTGAAAACTGAACCTGGAAAAGCTATATGAATATAACCCGCATTGTCGTCCGCCTTCTCTTTATAATGCTATTAGGAGGACTCTTCTACATAATTTACTCACTCTTTATAGCAAAACCAGAAGAGCGCCTCTATTCAACCCAAAAACCGGAACATAGAACCATTCGCCATATCATAAAAGCCTCTGGGACAATTGAAGCTGAAGAATCGATGAAAATTGGTAGCCTGGTAGGCGGCATTCTTGAAAAAATGTATGTCGAAGAAAATGACTTTGTTAAAAAGGGACAACTCCTTGCCACCATTGATGACGGGAAACAAGATAATGATGTAAAAGCAACCAAAGCTTCTCTAGAAATATCTCAGGCAAAACTAAAGTACCAGGAACCTCATTATAAAAGGCAAATCGCCCTACATGAAGCCCACTTTATTTCGGATGATGAATTTGAAATTTCAACACGCGATTATGAAACCGCAAAAAGCGACGTCGCCCTTAACCAAGCACATTATGATCAAGCAGTTTTAACCTTTAATAATAAACGTATTATTGCTCCGGTCGACGGCATAGTCGTTGGAAAAACTAGCAATGAAGGAGAAACCGTCACTCTCTATGCCCCTCCAACCGTTATTTATACCATCGCCAAAGACATTAGTAAGATGGAAGGGAAAATCGAAATTGATGAAAGCAATGTTAGCCACGTCAAGAAGGGTATGAATGTAAGCATGACCTTTGAAACTTATCTAGGAGATGTATTTCACAGCAAAATAACCGACATAAGCAACAATCCCATTGAAAAAGGCGGCACTATAAACTACAACGCAACAGTACAAATAGATAATGCAAAATTACTTTTCAAACCCGGAATGACCGTAGACGCTGAAATTATAGTAGCCCAAAAAGAAAATGTTCTGGCTGTTCAAGCCCAACAATTTGCCATCAATCCAAAAACCGTTGAGATGATCGCTACCATGAAAAAATTTGGATACAAACCCCTAACAGATGATGAGCGAAAAACCTGCTCCAAAAAGGGCTTATGTAAAACAGTATGGATAGAAAAAGAAAAAACCTTCATCGAACGACCTGTAAAACTAGGAATAAGCGATGGAGCATTCTTTGAAATAATAGAAGGCCTTGGAACAGATGAACTGCTAGTTGTGGACACCATAGAAGAAAATGCTGCGGATAAATTCTTTAAAAAGATGTTTAAGACAGGACTACAATGAGCCCACTAGTTCTCTTTAGAACCTCAATCAGCATTATTTCACGCCATGCCGCACGTTCCATGCTTACCATCCTAGGAATTATGATCGGAATCGCTTCTATTATTGTTACCTTCTCAATTGGTCGCGGAGCTGAACAACGTATCAAATCACAAATTATGGCGCTGGGAGAAAACTCCCTCTACATTATCCCTGGAAACGTAGTTGAACGAGGACACGTCCGATCCAGTCTAGGAAAAAAACCCAAAGTCACCATGCAAGACATTTATGCCATAAAAGCACAGATTGATTGCGTTGCATACATATCACCCGGTTATGAAATTATGGAACCCATAGTTGTCGGCACCACAACCGCCCAAGAACGACTAATTGGAAGCGACCTCGCCATGCTATTTATACGCGGACAAAAGGTTCAACGAGGGGATTTCTTTAATGATTATCATGTTCAACAACGCGTCAATGTAGTAGTCCTTGGAGATGTTCTTGCAAAAAATCTCTTTAAAGGCGAAGATCCATTAGGAAAAACCCTTCATATAAAACGCGTACCTTTCACCGTAATTGGAATCCTAGCTCATGAAGACAACTATTGGGGAACCGAAGACCCCAATAAACGTGGTTATATGCCCTATACCGTTGCAAAAAAATACTTCAAAAAAGCAACAAAGGGTGAAGATGACATAGATTTTATAGCCGCCAAACTAGGTAATGAAAAATTTAAAGGCGAAGGATTGCGTAAAATCACCCGAGCGCTAAAACAAACACATCATATTAAGCCTGGCGATGAAGACGACTTCACTATTTTCGATCAACAGTCTATCGCAAAATCTGCCGAAACAGCCTCAGAGATTATTCAACTTTTTGGTTTAATCGCCGCTTCCATATCTCTATTAGTTGGCGGAATAGGGATCATGAACATCATGTTAGTCTCAGTTCAAGAGCGAACACGAGAGATTGGAATTCGTCTTGCTCTTGGAGCAACGCAAAGCAACATCCAAGCACAATTTCTTATCGAAGCCATTGTTCTCTGTTTGTTAGGAGGAATAATTGGAATTTTATCAGGGCTAGGATTACTCATAATACTAAGCTCTTTGACCAATCTACCCGGAATTATTGAAATACAACCTCTATTAGCGGCCCTATTTATTACTATGCTTATTGGAATCACCTTTGGGTATTATCCAGCACGGAAAGCATCACTTTTAGATCCCGTAAAAGCTCTGTATAGCATATAAGAGTTTAACCCAAGCACTAAATCCTAAGAAAGTGAAAACCATGGAGCTCTTACGAACCGAAAATATCACCAAGATTTTTAGGATGGGACACGTTGACAATCAGATTCTCAACGGTATTTCTATCACCATACAAAAAGGTGAATTTTTATCCATTATCGGCAAATCAGGATCCGGTAAAACTACCCTTATGAACATTTTAGGATGCCTAGACCGCCCCACCACCGGCTCTTATTTTTTTGAAAATGAAGATACCGATAAACTAAACCCCAACCAACTAGCTCACATTCGCAATCAACATATCGGATTTGTCTTTCAAACCTTCAACTTACTCGAAGATTTAACCGCTCTTGATAATGTTGCACTTCCACAACTCTATGCCGATTTTTCAGAAAAAGAGGCGCGCGAACGCGCAAAAGAACAACTTACTATGCTTGATATGGCAGATCGTCTTAACCACTATCCTAACCAACTTTCTGGTGGGCAACGTCAACGAGTTGCCGTAGCTCGTGCATTAGTCAACAAACCCCTTCTCATACTTGCAGACGAGCCGACGGGGAACCTCGATTCAAAAACTGGTGCACAAACAATGGAGATTTTTAGAAAGCTTAATGAAGAGCTTGGAGTTACCTTTATCATAGTCACTCATGATCGCGAAATCGCTCATAAAACCGACCGCACTATAGAAATCGTGGATGGGCGAGTACAAGACGGCGTTTAAACAATCCTTACTCTCATTCTCCTTAATTTCATTGATTTTTAATCCCGCAACAGAATAAACTACTAATTGAAAGCAATTTATTCTATTGCAACCAAATAATTAAGGAATCGCTTATGGAATCAACCTCTTCCACACACCTCAAACTTTGCTATTTTATATTAAAAACAACTGTTTGCATTTTAATTTTGAGTTCAACTCCTCTTATAAGTTCAGCTCAAAAAAATATGAAGATTAAATCTTCACCAACTCTTACAGATCTTCCAACTGATATCTTGTGCAAAATTTCTGAATTCCTAAAAAGTAAAAATGTTCTCATGTTACGGCTTACTTGTAAAAACTTAAATAATCGATTTTCACACAGCAACTCTACAGAGCCAATTATTCCCTTTCCAATTCTACGGATAACCGACCGAACGGTAGAATCAAGGATACGATTTAACCTTTTTAAAAAATTTTTGCTCCAACTTCAAAAAAGAAACCCTCCTCTAATTCCTCTTAAATTTAATTTTTCCAAGACTTCTATAACAGACCAAAAACTTAAAACCATTTTTTGTACGGCTCCCAAAATAACAGAATTAAACCTTAGCTATTGTCTCTCGCTAAACAACCCCGATTGGGGAAAATTGAACTTTACAAAAACTCCCTTAGGGAACCAAGTAACCTTCTTGGACCTTTTTAATTGCACTCCCGCCTTACTGAAAAATTTTCCCTGGACCCTTTTCCGAAATTTAAAAACCTTAAACCTTGGATTAACCACCGTTAATGATCCACTTCTCAATGAAATAATAAAAAAGTGCCCCAATATTACTGCGCTTGGTCTTAGAGCATGCTTAGAGCTAACCTTTGAAAAAACACCCTGGGAAATGTTAAAAAAATTAAAACAAGTTAATCTTGCGGGCAACAATCTTGCTGATACCTCTCTAAAAACTCTGCCCCTCCAATGCCCAAACCTTAAAAAACTCAACATAAATGGTTGTAATGAAATCACGCTACAAAATTTTATCTGGAACTGCACAAACCTAAAAAACCTAAAAGCCCAAGCTACAAGTATCTCCTCCCTTGGATTTGAAACTTTTATAAAATCCTGCCGCAACCTCGAAAAAATCAATATTGATGCCTGCAAAGAGATCGAATTCGAATCTGACCCCAAAAAAGGACCTGCAAATCTAAAAAAAATCAATATTGGACATACACCCCTAACGGACAATCAATTAGAAAAAATCTTAAATAATAATCCCCGCTTAAACATATTTCATCTATTTGGATGCTCTCTACTAAAATTTGAAAACAAACTCTCCTGGTCTAAAGTTCCACTTCTGATCGATCTTAATATCGGTGCTACAAAAATAAACGACCAAAATCTCGAAGAAATTCTCTCCCAGTGTAAAAACTTAACAAAACTAAAACTGAATTCTTGCGGCGCTCTAGCCTTTAAAAAAATTAATATCAACCCTATAAAACTCAAAACTCTATTTTTGGATGACACCAAAATTTTTGACGAAACCCTGAATAATATTTTAAAAATAACCCCTTTATTAGAAAACCTTAGTCTCTGCATCTGCGGCTCTCTTAAGTTTAAATCCATACAATGGAACCTCGCAAAACGCATCAAAAAGATTAATTTATGGGCAACAAATATTACCGATACAGGACTTGCCGAACTTCTTGCAAACCTTCCCTTACTTAAAGACCTTACTTTACATAATTGTGCAAATCTCAACTTTAAAAAACTCCCATGGAATAAAGCACAAAATCTTAAATCATTAAACCTAAACCAGACGTCGATTACAGAAGATATCTTAAGAGATGTTTTGCGAAATTGTCCCAACATAATAACCAACGCAGTTTTTTATTGTAATGAACTTTCACAATCCTCCAAACTTCGCGAAGAATATCCTTATGTAAAATTCTTGTATTGGTAAGAGTTCTTACCTTGGTATCAGAGGCATCAAATGGGATGGAGAAATAGGCTAAGATTTATCTATTTTTCAGCCAATTCCTTCATTCGTTCACCTGCTGTATGAAGGTACCTGTAAATCCAGTCATTGCTCCCTTCAAGC
>CAYRPI010000025.1:0-9627 GCA_964426225.1 uncultured Candidatus Babeliaceae bacterium
CAACTTCTGCGTCGAATGGCTTTATGACGCGGCGGGTGGGGAAATATGCCTGCAAAAAGTCTTGAGGGAATAGGGCAGATCCTCCTCCAACAAATACGACCGGGCTCTCTTTCTCAAGGCACGCAAAGCGTTCCACGGCGTGTGCGATGGTCTGGATAGCTTGTGCCATGACTGCGTATGCCTGTATTTGCTCCAGAGGTGCTAGCGCGAGTGGGGTGAGAGCTGTACAGTGTCCGGATCTTAGCGCGCAGTCTGTCAAGGTTAGGGAATTTCCGCCACCACAATAAGCTTTTTGTAGGAGTTCAGCTCCCACGCTGCAGGGGCCTATGGTTGAGACGCCGGTTGGCGCGACAGTAACTATGCTTCCGCCACCCAATGCCAACGACAGAACATCGGGCATGGAAAAATTGAGACTGACTCCGGCAATAGAGCTATTCCCAAAAGTTCGACGAGCAGAACCCTTTTTAATGAGGCCTATATCGGTTGAAGTGCCGCCAATGTCAACGATAACGCATTCTTTGAGTTCGCTTAAGTGCGCGGCTCCCATACAGGAGTTGGTTGGTCCTGCGGCCAGGAGTGTAATGGGGAACGAGCAGGCTTGCTCTAGAGAGATAGTAGAACCGTTGTTTTGTACGGCAAATACGGGACAAAGAAACCCTTTTGCGGTGCAGAGAGCCTCTATCTTGTCAAATCCGTCCTTGACGCATTTTTTAAGAGCTGCGTTTAGGATGGCGGCATTTTCACGTTCTATAAAGCCTGAACCGCCCACATCTTTTGAGCAGGTAACGGGTAAGAGGGGGTACTCTTTAGCGATGAGCTCGGCCGCTTGAAGTTCATGGTTGGGATAGAGGGGTGAGAATACACCAATTAGGACTAGACTTTCGGCCCCTTGTTTTACAAGCTCATCTGCTGCGTTTAGAACGGATTTTTGAGTCAGCCGGGCCATTGCGCTTCCATCTACTTCATGTCCTCCCGCTATGGTTACGGTCTTCAGGCTGAGCGCGGCCTGAAGCGGTTCTGGCCAGCCTAGGCCGGATGGGATAGAGGCTGGGTTGTTGCTTGCAATACGTATGATCCCAACTCTTAACAGGTTGCGAGCTTCCAATAGAGCATTTGTTGCATGCGTTGAGCTTATGAAAATCGCTTTGACGTTTTGTTGTGCCATAAGGGGTTGCGAGAGGGTTGCGGCAAGAACCGCATCAATTCCGCTGATAATGTCTGGAGTGGTTGCAGTTTTAGTGCTAAACACGATCTTCTGCTGTGCGTTAAGCACAACGCAGTCACTGTTGGTTCCTCCAATGTCGATTCCAAGTGTTAAAGGCGTTATCATATTTTTTCTTTCATGGTTAAAATTGTTCAAGATTAAATCTTGTTTAAGGTCAAATTGTGTCTGGGATTAAATGGAGGTAAATGGAGGTAAATCCTGCAGTCCGAAGGCCTCAGGCCCTACTAATTCAAGGCCTGCAGCGGTTTTCCAGATATCAGGTGCAGGCAAGGTTATAACGGCAACTCGGAGTCCATACTGTATGGAGTCTGTCTGGAGTGGTATGCCGGTCTCTTCATCTACAAGGGCGATAATGTCGGGTGTTGTTGCACACGTCTTGGTAGGGGTGTGTACCCACAGAAATTCGTTCTTGTACCAGACGGTTAGGGGCTCCATCGCTTTTTCTGGGCTCTTTATAGTTACGGAGCCTATGGTGAATCCTTCTATGGTGCGTTGAGCATTGTCTTTAATGGTCCCTGTGCCGATAATGCGTGCGCCTGCATGTGTGGCAAGGTAGTCAGGCCCTTTAATACCTTTTTCTTGCGCATCAAGCACGAGTTGCCCAAGTTGACATGCACGAGACAGTGAGCCCCAAACGACAGCCCTTTGTGCCTCTTTGCCGAACATGATGTAAAGCCCAACTGCAGCGCTGGAGCCGCATGCAATGGTTATCTGTCGAGCTAACTGTTCAATGTCTTGCGCCGAACGAGCTTCTAAAATGGCACTCTTGCCCAATGAATCTCCGATGAACGCCGGAGAGGGAGAGATGCCTGCAAGGTGTGCGGAGGACATTTCCAGTTGAGGGAAGGCTCGACCGATGAGATCGGCGTCCAGTACCGGTAGGTTATAACGGTGTGCAAGTAGAGGAGCAGTGAAGGCGTTAGAGCCTCCAATTTCTGCATTCATGAGCACGGTGGGACGCTTTCCGTAGAGGCGTGTGACATTGGCCATTATGGCATCACATTCTGATCCGTTAACAAGCTTTTCAATGCTAACCAGTGGTGCGCCCATGTAGGCAAGTGGAAGCACGAGGTCGTTGTCTTTAAGCTTGGTGCTATCTATAAGTTTGATGGGGCCTTGTTTTGCTATCAATGCAGAGAGCATAAGGGGTTCAAAGGTGGGAGTTCCGCCTCCGCCCGAGCCTAGGATTGATGCGCCTAGAGAGAGTGCACGAATATCGTTTTGGGTTATGGTTTTCATTGTAACTCCTGAGTTATAGGTGAAGTAGCTATTAGTACTGGGCTTGCAACTAGTAGGGTTGCCAAGAATGCATCACAGACTGGCTCTCCAGTTAGGGTTATGAGGGACAGTAATGAACAGATTCCGATGCACACCCCTACTAACCAGGCGGTCAGAGGGAGTCCGTTTTTTGGCAATGTTTTTTTGTATGAGATTAAAAACAGGGCCCCTAGACTGCTAGTTGTTACTGCAAGGGCTGTAAGGGCCATCTCAAGGTTTTCAAGCAAGGGAAGTAACGAAAGAGCTATCCCTACACAACCGGTTATAAGGGTTGCGGGGGCGAGGGTAATGCCAGGCACCAGTGCGTTTAGCGATACGGATGCGGAGTAAAGGTTTGCGCTATTGGTCGTAAATCCCTTTAGTCCCAAGAAGAACGTCATAAGCGTGGCCGCAATCCCTATACCATTCTGTGTGAAAACATCAATTAGAGTTTTGCCTGGCAGAAATGCGCCAATGAGAACTCCTATAAGTTCGATTAGGGGGAGTCCTAGTAAGAATACAAGCGCTAGGCTTAGTTGGGCAGCTCTTTTTTATCTTGCAAAACGGTAGTAAGTCGGGATATCTACGACCGCTGCAATAGCTACCGCAATGGTTGTTACTATCGCGGGGAAAAGTGCCGGGGTTTTTGAGGGCAGCTGTAATATCCCTTCCATTTGAACTTTGTAGAGTGCAAAGCCGGTTGCTATTCCGAGTAGCGGCAAACTGATGGTCGATAGGTACCCTACGCCCTTGATGCCTGCGCGTGTGGCGGTAATAAGACCTATTCCCGCAAGTATTGACCCGATTGCAAGGGGTAGTTGCGGTATAAGCTCATTAAGGCAGTGTCCAATAAAATCAAGTTGAATGGCAAACCAGCCGATCATGGGAATTAGAAGTGCAATACTGCCTATTACAGCGCCTTTGTTACCCAAGAGTTTTTGTGCAAGTCCTAATGTGCTGGTGCGATACTTAAGGGTGAGTATGCCCATTACATAGGCCCCAAGGTAGAGGATTGCATTGCCGAGTAAAATTGCAATGGTGGCTTTTGTTAGTCCATAGCTCTGTGCAAGCAGCTGGCCTGCCATTATTACGGGGAGGCAAAAAGCCCCCCCTAGTTGGATTGCTGTTAGCGAAAATACGGATTGAGTTTGAGTAGGTTTCATGAGTTCACCAGTTTAATATTTTGCTCAGTTGTGAGTGGAACAGGCAAAAAGAGGTTTTTCCTGCCATACGTAGAGGCGCAGATGTGCCAGATTTGAAAGACCTTTAGTGCAGCGGGGGACTTTTTTAGGGCCTGGTTGTGCAGCTCTATGAATTTTTCTGGCACGGAGCAGACCTTTTTGTCCACCAACCCTTGAAGATTGCTGCCTAACTGTTTTGCATTCAGGCTTCCATTGTTTGTTTTTCCCCCTACTTGATAGTGTTGGGCAGCGTTTGGAAGTAGAATGTCATCGCGCAGTTTTTGCAAATCTAATGTTGAAAGTAAGTTCTTATTCTTCACTAGTGCTTTGTTATCTTCTATAAGGCACTCTACGTTATCCTTGAGGATCGTTTTTTTATCCCCAATAATGCCGTCAATGATGCAGATAGGGGTGTCACTATTCAAGGTTGAATCTTGCGTGCTATTGAAGATTATGAGGGGCTGATTTTCTTTTGATGTATCTATAGTCGTTTTGTCTTCGGTCGTAATAAAAGGTGCGTCCTCTTGTTTCTGACAGCCACGTAGGATTAGCGGTATCTTGCGGTTTTCAAGGTAGGTAAGTAGAGCGTAAACACCTAGGGTGCACGGAGTGGTTTCAATGATGGTTTTTAGCTGAGTTTCAATGGTGGGAAGAGCTACCGTTGAGGTGGCTATCTCTTTTGAAAGAGCTTTCTGTAGGAATCTTAGCGCATTTTTTGACACAAGAGATTTTGAGGTTGAGACGATTGAAGATATACCCTTCTCTTTACCATTTAATATCTTTGTTGCCGCGGATTCATCTATCGTCTCAGTGAGATTTTCGAAGAGATTGTTTTTCAGCCTTATAGACAGAGTTAGAAGGTACAGTCGGGCAAGTACCAGTTGGTCTTCCACGGGAATGTCTTTTTTTTCGACATTTTTGTATTTCAGGTAAAGCTCAATAACCAGGGGTACGCGTAGTTGGCACGAGGTGTCGCCACATAAGGCATCAAAGCATTCAAGTGCCCCTTTTTTCAGAGCATCAATCGCCACATCTATTACAGATTTAAATGTTTTGAGTTCTGTTTTTATAAGGTTTTCTTTGTCCTTGATAGAAGCTTTTTCCTGTTTTATGGCATAAGGCGCCAGAGTGGCAGGAGGTGTCGAGTTGTGAGTGTTGGTGGTTATCATACCCATTAATGGGATGTTGGATGCTAGCAAGACCGGTAGGGTTATGGTTTTAACATAACCGAGTAGTTTGGTTTTATTTTTAAGATTCATGATTTTCCTTAATTATTAATTTACAAATATAAACTTAATTTCAATTGGCAACAAAAATCTTCCTGCGCGCTTTTTGGGCGCATGCACTTTTCAAACGCTCTTTTTGAGAGTCAAAAAAGGGGGGCTTAGAAGTGACAACCTTTACAAAGCTGGGATGCATTCATGTACAAGTAAGGTGCCGCTGCTAGGCGTAAGATTTATTCTATAACTTGAGTGTGCTAGAAATCGTGAGGTGTGAACATCTGAATGTTAATGGGGTTCAAACCTTCTGAATGGCACGATTAAAACATATAGAAGTTATAAAACAGGCGAAAATTTTAATAGGATAAATTTAAAAATTTACCAAGACCAATGATAGCAATGGTAATGATGGTAAGGGTAAACGCCAGAGAAAGCGTTAAAGAGAGAGGAGGAACAAAAGCTGTTAATAGAATTTAATTTTGAAAGAGAGGGTGCGCTTGTGACGGCATCCTTTATAGGGGTGCATAAAGTTGCGAGAGAAATTACTTCTCTACAACACTGCACGTTCATGAACTCTGTCATGATAAGACTCCTTAAATGGTTAATAATTACTGTACAACTTTATTAGTGTACCTTGTTAATTTTACATATCCTTGTTTGTTTGTCAAGAAAAAGTTGTGCAAGAGGACGGTTTTTTTAATTTCGATTTGAGACTTTTCGTTGAGGCGAGAAGAGGTCTTTTATATCAACGTTTAGAGGTCTGATTTTAAGTTGAAGTTAGGGTGGAATTGGAGTCGACTTTAGCAATTGACACTCTTAACTTATTTTCATAGACAAATCAATTTAAAAAGGAGTAGAATACGCGTGAGTTTTTAGTATCGCCATGAGTTAGCCGCGAAATTGATGAAAGTGGTTGCGGTTTGCTTTACTGTGGGGAGGAATGCATGAATATTGTCAGATGTGTTGGTTCAGGATTGTTTTTGATAGGACTCTTTTCACATTTTGAGTTCAGCGCTGTCATTAAAAATGAAACAGAAGCTCTTAAATATCTGGAAGATCTTGAGTATAACTTTCGAAAGATTAATGGTCTGGATTCCCCTCTTCTTGGTTTGGAAAAAACTAAAGCAACTCTTAAAAGGTTGCTTAAAAAGGGAGAGGTTTTTGGAGAAGCACAGTTTTTTAAAGATGTATCAGAGGGAGCGCGCATCTATTTTGGGTTGTATACTGGTGAGCTTAGGCCTTATTTACCAGCCGAGCAGAAGGAGCTTTATCGCTGGTGCCATGATGTAATTTCGTTTGTGTATGCAACTTCATTCTTTCAGCGGCCTGACCATGAAGGCCCGACGGAAGCGCTTTTTGTGGTGGAGCGGGCAACAAAAGTTATAAAACCTTTGTTAGATGCGTATTTTATGAAAGTACTTGGTAGTGCAAAGCGTCTAGAAGAGTTTAATAAAAGGGGCGTGGATCCGGTTGCAACGCTTATTGAAGAATTTAATAAAAAAATGCCCTCAAATTCGCTGGGGACATGGACCGGTGCAGATAAAACAAAAGGGATTGCTTATGGAGCGCAATTGCATTTTAGAAGTGATGAAAAGCAGACGCATCGGGACCATCTTTTTGGACGATTTAAGGCCCTTGAATATGGGGTGCAGCAAAAAACTGACAATGTGATACTCGAATTTCGCATGTTGAAGGGTAATATGGATGTGCTGAAGGGACTACTTGTTCCCGAAAAGCCCAGTGATGATCCGACTTTTAATCTTGGCATTGTTCCTTCAGAATGCAAAGAGACTCTAAAAACCATGCTTAAGAATGTTACGACTAAAGATCAAGAAGATTTTCAGACAATGCAACGGTTTTTAGAAAAACAGCTTGATAACAAAGAACTGGTCAAGCAAAATGGTACTCAGGCGCAAGCGTTTCAGTCGTATCTGCGGCAATATTCCCTAGCAAAGGGACTTACACATTTGAAAAAAATTAAGGGGACAGAGCGTTATTTGACTGAGGGGGAACTCTTAGTTTATTCATATTTTATGCGGCCTCCTCTGATGGTTTCTCAGGAAAAGGATCAGAAGAGCCTTTCTAGCAATAATAAGGTGCTTAGCGAGTATTGTATAGCTCGTGGACTTTTCCTTGCTATGTTGCGACTTCAAGATGCTATTCGGGAACTCCATAAAGCTGGCGTTGTGCAAAAATTGGGAGGGGGAGAGAGTCTTTCATCTGATCTTAATTCATCAATGTACACACAACCTATTCAGGAGGTAATGAAGTTAAGCGAACAGATGAATGATTTCTGTACCTGCTGCCAGTACGCAATTCCTCTTATTGAAAATGTGGAGGTTCAGGAGTATTTCGAACGGGCCCGGAAAATGATTAGTACCTTGCTTACAGAAGATAGTAATAATTTACGTTATGTTCTTGAGCAAGATTATTTCGATTCAGATTGTCAGACCGACTTTTTCAATAAAAAGGCTGAACAAGTGATAACGGAGATGGTGGTTGAGTTTAATACGAATTTGCGTGATGACATACAAAAGAAGTATGAAATCAAAGTGACAAGTGATGAAAAGATTGAACTGAAGACGTATGGAATTGGGTTGCCCGATAAGAAGGCCAAAGTAACTGGTTTATTGCCATGGGAGCGGTGGCTCAAAGAGTTGGTTAAAGCAGAAGAGAATCATGAGGGGGCCTTTTGGACTGAACTTAAATCTCTAACGTCTGGGTGGGGAATATTTGAAAAACCAGTTTTGGCAGCGCCCGATCTTAAAAAATCGGTTGTGAAGCCTGCAATTAAACCTGTTGATTTAAAGAGCGAGACTTCAGAAATTAAGGTTGGATCACAGATTTCTGAGATTAAGTCTGAGATTAAGTTTGAGATTAAGCCTGAGATTAAGTCTGAGATTAAAAACGTAGTTTCAGAACCTTTAGAGGTGAGAAGTTGGGCGAAATTAAAAAAGAATTTAGAAGATAAAATAGGTGAAAACGATGATCGCATTGCATTGCTTGACGCAACAGTTCGCCATCTTCTTGGTGCTGATGGAGAGCGCTGTTTTGTAAAAGAGACAAATGCCTTCGTACGCGAGATAAATGGATCAAAAAAACTTTTTGAATCGCAATGTAAGGCGAATGCTAATTTTCTTGAGGCTGTTTCCAAGGTATTTCATGAGGGAGGGAAATATAAGGAATTGCGCGGCAGGATTGAGAATTTTTCAATGTCTTGGAGGGCTAAGGTTAAACAGATTTCTCAAGTGCTTGAAAAGATGGGATTTATTGTCTCCTTTGGTCCGGATGGAGCGCGGTGGGTAACGGGGATGCAGCTTAGTATCGCACAGAGAGCCAAGAACAATCAGTCTAAATATGGGAATACTCTGGAGCTTCTGGTGAACTCGCTCGTTGAGAAGAAAAGTAAATATAACAATAAATTTTTCTTAACTCTTGGAAAAGCGGCTTTTATAGAGCGGATTACAAAGGGGTACGAAAAAACTCTTGAAAAAACGTTTAAAATGCAGTCGTTAAAGCTTGGCTTAAATTCTGAGGGTGGAAAATAAACAGGATTTTTCTAGGAAGAGGAAATCTCTTGTTCTGATGTAGTATAAAAAGATATAGTGTCACAGGTTATCCAACCCGTGACACTATATCTTTTTTAAAGAGGAGAGAGCTAGATGAAAAAGTTGCAATTTCAAGCAGCAGTGCTTTTGATAATGAGCTTTGTGGGGTGGGCCGTGGGCCTGAGAGCGTCCAAATCTAGTGTGCCTAAACGGCTGGATTATGTCATTGCTTTAGATAGTGGTTCAACTGAAACAATTAAGGCCATTAAGGGTTCGTTTGGGGCGATTTCTTTTAATGTAGCGCGTGCATTAGAGTATAAAAAAATAGTTGTCGTTTCTAGGCATCTTCTGGGCAATGTATTTCTTGTTGCAAGTAGTGGTGAGATAAGTTCAGATCGGCTTAAATTGTGGAAGACACTTCAGGACGCAGGAGCGGTTTCGGTTAAGGATGATTTAACAAAAGAGGGTATGGCAACGAATAATGAGAGAATTCTTTATGTAAGGAAAAATATTTTGCCTGTCCTTGAGAACGAATATTTAATTTTTATTTCGGCTAATAAGGATTTCGCTGTTTTGATCCCTACTGAAATAGGAATTAAGAATGCAGGGTTTAATGAAAATCTTTTAACGGAAATTCCGTTTAAAATTGCAGAATCCTTATTTGAAACGGTTGGGGTGCCTTCGATTTCTGCAGAAAATTTGGTTGCTCTTTTTGATAAAAAAAATCAGATTCCTAAGCATTTTTATCTTGTTGGGCACGGTATTTATAATAAACAGCCTCTGTCTGAAAGACTGGCATTAGCTGAGCAAACGTTTAGTGTTGCTGGGCTTGGATTAGTATCTTATCAGTCTCTTCTTCGCCGTATCCAAGAGATTAATGGTGAGTCGTTATATGTTGATTCATGTTATGCGGGAGGGGCTCATAGTTTATATTTACATGAGAAAACTGTTGATGGTTTTGGGGAGGTGATGTTTGATTTGGGGACTATAAAATATCCCATTATTTTAGGTTCTTCCACGGATGTTCCAACAACGGTGAGTGTTTATTTGTCTAAAATAGCGGGGGATCAAAATTATGGCAGTTATTTTGATGCAATTGATCGTTATGTAAAACGTGGTAATAAAAATGATTTAAATGCTGCAATTAAAGCGGTGGGAACGGCTAGTAGAGGTTGGGTTAATACGCCTTCTATACG
>CAYRPI010000025.1:9637-17056 GCA_964426225.1 uncultured Candidatus Babeliaceae bacterium
ACGCTCTCCAGGTGTTAATACTCTCTTTAGGGCGATTGAAACTAATAAGGCGGTTGCAATTTTGACAGTAACTAATCAAAAGGCTTGGTTGCTCCAACATCCAGGAAAGCCTTTTATAGTTCCTTCTGTAGAAAGTGGGACGCTCTTTTACTATCCTGCTATTATTTCTGTTCCCTTAACGGTTAAGCCTCTTATTAAGAAGAAGACTGAGATTTCTCCAAAAGG
Source organism: uncultured Candidatus Babeliaceae bacterium (assembly GCA_964426225.1). Lineage (GTDB taxonomy): Bacteria > Babelota > Babeliae > Babelales > Babelaceae > UBA12395. The sequence goes on from CAYRPI010000025.1 coordinate 9,863, forward strand.
GCCGGCGCTTATTTCGATGGCGAAGGGAGCTTTTATACATACATTCCAAAAAATTGATGCATCTGAATTAACTTTGGAACAGTTTTTACAATCGCTTATTGGCGTTTTAGTCGCTACCCCACGGGCTTATCTTATTGATGAGTTAGTTTGTAAGGGGGCTGATGGTGAGAAACGTCAGGTACGAGGATTGTTTGTCAAGCTTGCTGGTTCTGAGTTGGTAGTTCCCGGTGGAAAAGAATCTGAACTTGTTATCGTTTTTACTGCAATTGGTCGTGATGGAAAAACAGGTAAGTTTTTTGAGGCTATTTCTTCTGAAAATTATAGAAACGTTGCAGATGGGAAAGCAATTTTCCTTTTAAAAGAGACAGATATTGGTGATCAGGTTGATGATGTTGCCATTAAAAATATTGGGGGTTGGAGAGGTATTGATCTTCCTAAGTATGAAGAGATTGCACGGGAGATAATTTTTTCAACTCGTCCTGCGAAAAATGTTCTTGATCAAGCTTCGGCTGGTCAAGAGTCGATTGAGATGGTAATTAAATCCTGTGTTAAAATTATTTCGAAAAATGCCAGGGGATTTGTACTAGAACCTTCTGCTGCTATCGATAGTAGTAAAGGGAAGATAGGTAAGCCAGCAAAATCGGCTCAAGAGGTGACGGGATATCGAGCTGAGCCTGCGGGAGAGAGAGAAGATCCGTATACAACACCAGTTAAAGAGGTAACGGAATATCGAGTTGAGCCTATGGGAGTGACGGATGGCCAGTATGCAACACCAGCTTATAGCGTTGAAAAATCAATAAATACTCAGCCTACTTATGCGTACCAGGCGTAGGGGGGAAGTAAAAATAGGTTACAATTTAGCATATAGAAGAACCCGGTGTGGGATAGAGTTAAAATTCTATCCCACACCGGGTCAATTTTAGAGAAATAATTTTACTTATTTCTTACAGCATCCGCGCTTGGAGCCACAGCATGAAGAGCAAGATTTTTCTTCTTCTTCTTCTTCTTCTTCGCACTCGTCATCGTCGCATTCATCACATTCATCTTCATCGTCTTCATCCGAAAGCATCTCTTCAGCAGCTTCGGCAAAGGCTTCGCCATGTTCTTTGTCCATTTTTCCAATGGTGCTGATTATGGCATTGATACGGTCTACGGCTTTTTGTCCAAAGGCTTCATCTTCTACGAAAGATAAGATTTCGCCAATTTCCATAAAAGTAAGAAAGAGAACGTCAAATAGTTCGTCTTCAAACATCTCAGGCTCTCTTTGCAAGAAACTTAACGCACTTTCAATGGAGTGTAATTTAAGTTCGCAGAGTTCGACAAGGAAGTCTTCTGTTTGAGGGAAGTGTGTGATTAGCTTTTCTACGAGAGCAAAGCTGTAAGGAGTCCACTCTTCAGGGTTTTGTGGACAGAGAAGAGCATCAATCTGTTCTTTTGCTTCTGCTAAAGGAGTTAATTCTGCGCCTTTTGGTGCATTGGTAGTTTTCATCTAGATACCTTAATAATGAGATGGTTATTGGTTTGTTTTAAGAGCTTTAATGTAAGTATATTTTTATTGTAGCATCTCTTGGGCCGTATGTAAAAGGCAGAAAAATTTATTAAATAGGGAGGTTGGAATTTGCGAGTAAATTTTTGCAAAGGTCCTTGTTGGTACATTTTATCTTGATAGCGGCACAGGGGTTATCAACCCCCATATTCGAGTCGAAAGTTTTGGTTATTTTTCTCATAAAGCCTGAATACCAAACTATTTTGGTTGTACGGTTTTTATGCTTTATGTAGGGCAGGCCGTGGCTGTGTAGTGTGATTTCTTTAATATTTGCTTTAAGTTGAGGATCTTGATTTATTTTTTGTAGAAGGGCTGAAAGATTGTTTAGTGTTAGTTGTGTGCTTTGGTTTTTAGGCTTTCCACACCATAATCTATCAAAACGTTCTGGGACCTGGGCGGAGAAACTGGAATTTAGGAAACAGTGTTTGTTGTACCCATATTTATTCTGCAGTGTACTGTATACAAAAGTTCCCACGTTTTTTATCAATTGTATATCCTGGCTAAATTGTGCTGCATCAGCGTTGTCTGGTACATTGTAGGTTGCAGATAATAGCTCTGTTTCGTCTTTTATTGTGGGATATCTGTATGCAAAAATGTAAAAAGTAACAAGAGCGGCTAGTCCTGCTCCAAGTCCTGTAAACACCCAAAAATTGGGGTTTTTATAGAAAGGGATGGTGAGGATAGGGGCCACTACGTTTGTAGAAAGGGTTGTATTTACTGTTTTGTCTTGATCAAATTTTATGAGGGAATTGTAAATATTTCTATGCGGTTGAGAAACCGATGCCTGCGGCAGGAGCGTTTCATTAAATGAGATCGTTAGTAGAGATATTAATACCAATGATTTTTTGAATTGATTTATACTTTTCATACGATAACCTTCACTTATTTTTTACATTTTTGAATGTATACTCTGGTTAGTATAACAATTTTTTGGTGGGTTGTCCGGGTCTTTTTATTAAAATCTGTTTTTTGTTTAAACAGATCCAGGATGAAATCCTGTTTTAGAACGTCGAGATCAAGTGTTGAATTATTTTGCAACTAGGGCAGCTTTGCAGTAAGGGGTTATCCCTCTTTTTTTACTTCAAGTTCCGATTGAGCCGTAGTTGCGGCCAATTGAGTTTCAACTTCTTTGCGCTTATCGCAGGCGCTCTCATATTTGTCCGTCCCATACATAAGATTTGCAAAACTTTGAAGAATCAGTGCTTTGTCTTTTTCGAGTTTTTCAATTTTAGATTCTAGATTGCGAATTTTCTAAGGCAGAAAAATTTATATAATAGGGAGGTTGGGATCTGCGAGTAATCTTTTGCAAAGGTCCTTATTGGTACATTTAATCTTGATGGCCGAGCAGTTCAACTTGATGTTGCTTTTGTGAAAGTTGGTGTATCCGGTTCTTCTTTTCTTAAAGCCTGCGCGGTCTACTGTGATGGTCCGTGTAATTTTATGCTTTATGTAGGGCAGGCCATGGTCATGTAGCGTGATTTCTTTAATATTTGCTTTAAGTTGAGGGTCTTGATTTATTTTTTGTAGAAGGGCTGAAAGATTGTTTAGCGTTTGTTGAGTAGTTTGATTCTTAGACCTTCCACACCATAATCTATCAAATTTTGCGGGGGTGTGAGCGGAGAAATTGGGATTATTAAAACAGTGTTTTTTATCATTAGATCTGTTCTTTTTTGTGTTGTATGTAAAGTTTCCCTGGTGGTTTATTAATAGTATGTCTCGGCTAAATTGTGCTGCATTTGCCTTCTTTGGTATACCGTAGGTTACATTTACGTCGTCATAACACTCTGTTGCTGTGGGGTAATGCTGGGCAAAAAAGATAAAAGCGCTTATTCCTACCATATATCCTGCAAGTCCCGTAAGCGCCCAAACGGCGGGGTTTTTGAAGATCAAGAGAGCTGGTTTGGTAGGCAATACTTTTGCTGTCTCTTTAAGGACAGTGGACAATCCGTATTGTGGTTGAGAAACCGATGCCTGCGGCAGGAGCGTTTCATTAAATGAGATCGTTAGTAGAGATATTAATACCAATGATTTTTTGAATTGATTTATACTTTTCATACGATAACCTTCACTTATTTTTTACATTTTTGAATGTATACTCTGGTTAGTATAACAATTTTTTGGTGGGTTGTCCGGGTCTTTTTATTAAAATCTGTTTTTTGTTTAAACAGATCCAGGATGAAATCCTGTTTTAGAACGTCGAGATCAAGTGTTGAATTATTTTGCAACTAGGGCAGCTTTGCAGTAAGGGGTTATCCCTCTTTTTTTACTTCAAGTTCCGATTGAGCCGTAGTTGCGGCCAATTGAGTTTCAACTTCTTTGCGCTTATCGCAGGCGCTCTCATATTTGTCCGTCCCATACATAAGATTTGCAAAACTTTGAAGAATCAGGGCTTTGTCTTTTTCGAGTTTTTCAATTTTAGATTCTAGATTGCGAATTTTCTTGCGTATAAGGTGTAAGTCTGCATTACGTAGGGCTTCTGTGTCAGGCACTGCATTTTCGGAACTATTTTCTACAAATGCAGTAGGTGATGGAGATGCTGGCACGACGTTATGTTTTTTATGAGAAAGGTATTCCTCATAATTGCCAGGATAAGAGGTAGCGCCTTCAGGTGTTAATTCTATTATGTCGGTGGACAGTCTATTTAAAAAGTCGCGATCATGCGAAACAAATAGGATAGTCCCGTCAAATTGTAACAGGGCTTTAAGTAAAATCTCTTTTGATTGTAAATCAAGGTGATTGGTAGGTTCGTCAAGTACCAGAAAATTTGCATTCTGCAGAAGTACTTTAACCATGGCTACACGATTTTTTTCGCCACCGCTTAACACACCTACCTTTTTTTGCACATCGTCTCTGGAGAATAGGAAAGCGCCTAAGTAAGTTCGAATATTTTGCCGGGCTTGGCTTGTTTCGCAGGCGTTTTCTGCCGTTTCAAGCACGGTTTTTTCTGGGTCTAGGGAGCGATTTTGATCCTGTTCAAAGAACGCGGGGATGACATTATGCCCCAATGTTATGGATCCCTCTTGAGGCTTTAATTTCCCGGCTAAAATTGAAAGAAGCGTAGTTTTCCCTGTTCCATTCGGGGCTACTAGAGCTACTTTATGCCCTCGCATTATTCTAAAGGATACATGTGAGAATATTTTTTTCCCCTCAAATGAAAATGCCAAGTTTTCAGCATGGACTACCTCTTTCCCCGAAGGTTTGACCGGAGGGAAATGGAAGCGAACCAATTTTTGAGTAGGTTCAAATTTTATGGGTTCAATTTTCTCAAGCGCTTTTAACATGCTCTGTGCGGTGGAAGCTTTACTTGCAGAGGCACGGAATCGTTCTATGGTGGCAGTCTGTTTTTGGATAAATTTTTGTTGTTCAAGGAATTTTTTTTCAAGTGCTTCTTGATTTAATTCTTTTTGCTGCAAGAAGAAGGAGTAGTTTCCCTTATAGATGTTTAGAGCGCCGTGAGAAAGTTCAAAAATTACTTTACAGACCCGGTCAAGAAAGTAACGGTTGTGAGATACTAAAAGATATCCGAATTTTGCACGAGTTAAAAAATCAAAAAACCAATCCTTTGCGGGAAGGTCGAGGTGGTTGGTCGGTTCGTCAAACAGGTAGAAATCTGCTTTTTGTAGCAATAGTTTTGCGAGTACTAAACGCATTTTCCACCCAACGCTAAGGGTGTCTACTGCTTTTTCAAAATCAGAATCTTTAAACCCTAGTCCTCGAAGCACACTCTTTGCTTCTTGTACGTGCTCGATTCCATCTTCTTCCAAAAATCTCTGTTGGAGTGAAACGAGTTTGTTTCCCAGTTCTGTGGCATTGGAGGGGTGTTTGTGGAGCTCTTCTTCAAGTATTTTTGCTTTTTCTAGTCGGTCGCCTAAATTATCAAACGTGTTTAGAACTTCGGTTAACACGGACTTTGTTGAAAGGAGTACAACTTCTTGAGGCAGATATGCAAAGGTAAAATCTTTACTTATAGAGAGAGATCCATCATCTAGGGTCTGTTGTCCAGCGATGACTTTTAGTAGAGTGGTTTTCCCGGCGCCATTTTGACCAACAAGGCCGATTTTTTCGTTGCCATTTATAAGAAAAGAGACATCCTCGAAGATGCTCCGTTGGCCGAGTGTTAGGCTCATTTTGGTAGCTTTGATCATATGCGCTTTCTGTCGGGTTTCCCTCTTTTTGGGTGATTATCTATAGTGATGTAGGGGTTTAGCTTTTAAATATTATTAACAAAGAGAACTCTTTATAGTTTAGCACATGTATGATGTTATGACTATTCCAGGATTCTGCTGCCTTTCAGGATTAAATCTTTTTTTATGATTATTTTGTAGAAGGCAGTTCTTTGAGGCCGTGGCAGGTAAAAAATCTTATTTTAAGGTATACTTTAGAACAGTGTTTAACTTTTGTTAGTTGTTTCGTAAAGCAGCTTTGGTAAGGGAGGAAGGAAAAGAAATGAAAAAGGAACAGTCTGCAGGTATTGTAGTCTATCGACGTGACAAACAGACAGGTAAGTTACATTATCTATTGCTTCACTATATTGGTGGGCATTGGGATCTTCCAAAGGGAAAAGTAGAAGACAATGAATCGCTTGAAGATGCTGCTTCACGAGAGGTTAAGGAGGAGACGGGGCTTGAAGTTAGGCCTATAAAGGGTTTTTCAGAAACCATTTCTTATTACTATCGCGGTTCTGAGCGTGAATTAGTAGATAAAAATGTTACATTTTTTATCGGAGAGACAGAGGAAGATAAGATAGTTTTATCAAAAGAACATATAGCGTCTGAGTGGCTGGAGATAAATCAGGCTCTTAAGCGGTTGACCTACAATAATGCACGGCACCTGCTTTCGATGGTTAATCAGTTTATTCATGCATTACATGATGCTATGGAACAAAAGAGCTAGTTTTAGGTTTAAAGCTTGTTTTTGGCTTGACCCTCTGGGTTGTTTTTTTTAAGATATGGCGAGACGCTTATCTTGTGTGGTGGGTTACGATTATTGCGATTCACCTGTGAATGTTTTATAACCATGTGTAGAAGGAGAGTAAAAATGAAGCGAATAGCTCTTGTAGTTTGTCTTATATTTTGTTCTGTTATACGTTCTGAAAAGGTTCAGGAGTCGGATTTTGCGACTAAGCATGAGGTTCTGTTTGCCTATTGCCCGCAACAATTTCATTCGGCACTTGAAAATGCCCTTGCGTATTTGGAGAGAACAAAGAGAGTGCCCACAAAGCCTGGGAAAATAGAAGAGGCAATAAATCATGTCTTGGCTAAATTTAAGGTGTACAGTTCTGCAAAACCAGAGGATGTGCAAAAACTTATTTCTCTTATTCCGTTTAATTGTGGTGTTGAACGCTTTTTAGAGGCATCTAATAGCGCTGAGTTTAAGACGCTCTCTCCGTTGTATGAGGCTATGAATACGATAATTGTGTTTGCTCTTGCGCGAAAGTATAACTCTGAGTTTGATGTGGCAAATGGTTGGTTTTGGTCAGTAAATTGGGGCAAACGTCCTCGTAGGGCTATCGATCAGTTAGATGATTATTTTAGTAGGCTTGTATTTCCAGATACCTTTGGTGAAGGGACTTTGGCAGAGAGAAAGTTTTTGTCCAAATGTTACCGGTTGTTTTTAATGCCTCAGTCTCGTGAAGAGACCCTTGTGAT
>CAYRPI010000026.1:0-280 GCA_964426225.1 uncultured Candidatus Babeliaceae bacterium
AAACGCTGGGCTTTATGTGTAATGTTGGAATAGGTGGTGTTGCCTGAACTTCTTGCACAACACCAAATCCGGTTGCAATAATGGTTACAGAGATTTCATCGCCTACGTTATCATCAATAACAGAACCTAATACAATACTTGCATCTTCATCTGCTTGGTCATAAATAAGCTGTGCCGCAGCACTGACTTCATGCAATCCTAGGCTTGAGTTGCCGGTGATATTAATAAGGACGCCTCGTGCTCCTTTTACTCCTTGATCTTCTAGAAGAGGTGAAGAGAT
>CAYRPI010000026.1:290-15440 GCA_964426225.1 uncultured Candidatus Babeliaceae bacterium
CTTGAAGCGTTGCTTCTTCGGCACGATTTTCACCGTGAGCTTTTCCGGTTCCCATAACAGCGGATCCCGAATGACGCATAATAGCTTGTATATCGGCAAAGTCAACGTTAATGTGTCCATGCCGCGTTATTATATCAGAGATGCTACGAACAAATTGGCTCATAAATGAATTGATCATTTCAAATGCGGCTAGAAGGGCTATTTTTTCCGTGGATATTTCAATAAGTTTTTGATTAGGAATTACAATAAGACAGTCAACCGATGCCTTTAATTGTTGTAGCGCTTCTTCTGCAACGCGCATGCGCCGTTTGCCTTCAAAAGAGAAGGGCTTTGTGACAACGGCAATAGATAGGATGTCTCGTTCGCGCAATGAGCGTGCAACAACACCTATTCCACCTGATCCTGTCCCGCCCCCTAATCCTGCAGTTAAGAACACGATATCTGCGTCGATTAGGTGCTCATTTATACTATCTAGATCTTCTTCGGTCGCTCTGCGGCCTACTTCTGGATTTGCACCGCTGCCGAGTCCTTTGGTGAGCTTGGACCCTAGTTTAATGACATGAGGAGCTTTGGATCGCTCTAAGGCCTGAGTGTCTGTGTTGGCCACAATAAATTCAACGTGTTCAAAACCAGATGCAATCATACTGTTGACGGTATTGCCTCCAGCTCCCCCAATTCCTATGACCTTTATTCGAGCAAGCGATGCGTTTTGAGCCTCTTGTTTTTCGACGAATTCAAACATGAAAGTCTTCTCCTTTTGTTAAAGATTTTTCAGTCAGAAACGTACCATAGAGCAGGGGTGTATGACAACCTTTTGAATTAAATCCTCTGTTTTAAGGTTAAAAAAGTTCGGCAACCCAGGATTTCATACGCCAGAATAGACGGCTGGCAACAGGAGTAGTTCCATTTGCACGGGATGCTTGAGAACTCTGTTTTAGTGCATAAAGGAGTAATCCATATCCCGTTGCATAGAGAGGGTGTGCAAGCTCCTCTTTGAATGCCGAAAGTGCTCGTGGATTACCGATGCGAATGGGCATGCCTAGAATGTGGTGTCCCTGTGTTGCAAGCCCTTTTAATAGGGATCCGCCACCGGTTAACACTAGGCCTGCAGGCATAAGGGGTGCGAGATTGAATTGGGATATTTCTTGGCCTACAGCGGTTAAAAGTTCTTCGGCGCGAGCATTTAAGATATAAGCAAGTTCACTGGTGGTGGTGGTTTTGATTTCGGATTCATCTATCGTTTTAAGGTTTATAAATTCATCCGGATTGTCTAAAATAGTTGATCCATGTTCTTTTTTAATACGTTCGGCTTCATCACGTGTCGTGCGAAGACAGAGTGCAACATCACTAGTAAATAAGTTGCCTGCAATAGGGAAAATTTTGGTATGACGAATACTGCCGCGTTGATAAATAGCAAAATCGGAGGTTCCGCCTCCTATATCTAGTATCCCTACACCTAATTCTTGTTCATCGGGACTTAAAACTGCTTCAGCAGATGCAATAGGTTCTAAGATAATATCACGCACTTTTATGCCGGCGGCTTGACAGCACATAATGAGATTTTTTACGAGCGTAATATTGCCGGTGATGATATGGGCTTTACATTCAAGGCGTACACCATGCATATTGAGAGGGTCGCGTACTGGGTGCTTTCCGTCAATTATAAATTGTTGTGCAACGGAATGAATAATCTGTTCATCCTCAGGCAGTGGGATAGCCCGAGCAGCTGCTAAAACGCGGTTTACATCATGTTCACGAATGATATTCTGTTTTATAGGTACCATTCCAGTTGAGTGATGGGCGGTTATATGTGCACCAGAGATACCTACATAAGCTGATTCCAAGCTGCAGCCTGCCATTAATTCGGCTTCTTGTACGGCTGCTTTTATAGCGTGGACGGCGGGTGCAACATCCACCACAATTCCACGAGATAAGCCATGAGATACAGAACGGCCTATGCCTATAATTTCGCACAGATCATTACCAACTTTCTGTGCCACTAAAACACATATTTTAGTGGTTCCAACATCAATTGCGATGAGCGTGTTGGATGGTGTTAAACGTTTTTTCATTTTTATATTCCCCCTCCAGGACCAAATCCTGTTATAAGCAAAGACGTGAAAGTACTACCTGTCCCTTAAATCGTAGGTCGACTAACCATTGTTGAGCTTCTGAGCTCTTAGGATTCAATCCTGCTTTTTTTACGTGTGCAGAAAGTTTTTTTAATAAATTATTCTCCCTATTTTCTTCATCTTCACTGTTAATTTGCAAGTTAAAGGGAGCTTCAATAGAGGTGAGAAGGATGAATTGTGGATAAAGTTTGTCGGTGATAAATATTGAGTGTTGGTTTTTCCATACGGCCGAGAATCGTTCAAAAAAACGTTCGGGTAGACATTTTACCCAGCTGAATAGGTAGGATCTTCCCTCTGTTGCATCATGTTCTCTAAACGAGGGTTCTTCGACAATAATTGTTGGCAAGCCTGAGACTTTATCTTCTTGATAGCGTGAATACGGAACATAATTTCCGGAACGGCAGAGCACTGAGGGCTCTTGGTTTTGACATAAGATTTTTAGCCAGGGCTGCGCATGCTCTACGCGTACAAAATTTTTATTTTTTAAGGTAATCGTGTGGGTAGAAGGCAACTCTTTAATGATAAGAGGCAAGAGATCATTTATTGATTTATGAGTGGATAAAGCATGGTTAATAATAGCGAAAAGGCGTTGTTGAAAAGCTTCGTCTAATAGCGAATCCGGTGCAACAAAGAACTTCCTTTCTTTTACAGCGCTTAATTTAAGTTCTGTAAATCCTATGCAGAAAGCAAGCCATGCAATAACTATTTTATATTTTTTTAACCCCATAACCCTTCCCCATAAAATTCTATCGACATTCTTTGTCGGTCCCTACACTAAGTTATAGTCTTTTTGGGAATCTGGGGTCAAGAGATGGACGTTATATAAACCGGTTTTTCGTGGCAGCGATGAATAGGAGTATGCCAGCAGCAACCGAAGCGTTATAAGAAATATCTGGAGTCTTCTGAGAAAGTGTTACTTTTTCGCCTAGCCTTAAGACTTCAGGAGCTATTCCTGTGGACTCATTTCCAATTACAATACAGAGAGGTGCTTTGAACTCAACCATATTTGCATCTTTTCCGCCCAGCGCTCCCATGTAGAGGTTGTAACCGTCTTTTTTTAAATCGAGAGCAGCTTTTATTGCAGTAGGTGCTTGGTAAATCTCTAGATGCTCTATAAGCCCTGCAGAAGCTTTACATGTTGATCCATTAATCGGGGCTGCTTGTCGACCTGCAATAACAAGACCTTGCGCGCCTGTGCAGTAGACAGAACGAATAATTCCGCCCAAATTACGAGTGTCTTGTACACTATCAATTAATACAACAAAAGGAGTTTTTTCGGGCAAAAAGGGTTTTTTCCGAAATTGGAAAGGGGTAGTAAGGCCGGCGACACCTTGATGCTCTATAGTTCCCGTAAGCCTATTAAGAGCTTCATGACTAACAATAGAAATGGGGATATGCGCAGGGATTAATCGTTTTATCTGATCAAAGGATTTTGGTGCAGGATCGGTTGTATAGAATTTAAGCAAGGAACGACGCTTTGCTTTTAGCAATTCGATGATAGGATGTGCTCCAAATACAATCGTTTGTTCGGTTTGTTCTTTTCTTTTCATTGCTTTCGCACTATGGTAAAAGGGAGATCTAATTTCAGGATCACTATCCTGTTTACAGCTCTTGAGAAAAAAGATGCGTAAAAAGTATTACACAAAGGGAGTGTTAACACAACTATGAGACGTGCGGATCATCGCTTTCTTTGGTATTTAATTATAGCGATTGTAAGTTTGATTGGAGTAGCCATTCAAAAGCCCTTTTTAGGGCGATCGCATTGCGTAAAATCCCATAAAACTACCTGTTCCTCTGGATTAAATCCTGTCTCTTCTGAAACTACAGTGGCTGTTGCACGGTCTATTCTTGAAAAGACATGTCATCATTGTCAAATTGCAGAGTTTTTTGCACCGCGGGATGATTTAAAATCAGTATTATTGGGATTAGTAATGTCGGAAGAAAAAAAGCTTCAACTAGCAGCTTTCCGACTTACCGATGTTGATTTTGCAAAAGAGCTCATTAAAGCTCATGAGCGTGGAATTGAGATTGAAATTGTAGCCGATTCAAGCGGTCTTGATACAAGAACAAACCAGATTATTAAACTGCATGGTGCGGGAATTCCGGTGTACGTTTATCCCAATCCATCGCTAGAGTTAACTAGTCGCTTTTCGATAATGCACAATAAGGTTTTAATCTGCCATTCTTCTGGTCTTGCACATGGAATGGCTGTCTGGACCGGGTCATTTAATTTTACCAAAAGTGCTGCGGTGCATAATCGAGAGAATGCAGTGGTGATTATAGGAGATAAGGTTACATTGTCCTATGCTGCAGAGTTTGAAAAATTGAAGAAAGAGTCAAAGCGACTTTAACTCTTATAAAAGCGAGAAGGACCCAGGCTTTGAGCCCAGATCCTTCTTGTTTACCGAAAGTTTTTAACTTCAAGCTACTTTGTATTATATGGTTATATCTTCAAAAGTGTCCGTTTACTTAGGTTTAAGATATTCATCGACATACACCATGATGAAATTAACGAGGTTGTTAAGTCTAGGTAACATAACCTTAATTCTTTCAGATGCGTTGCCAACGAGCTGTGGTGTTACGCCAAGAGGAGTCAAGTGTTTAATCAAGAGAGCTTTTAGAGCTTCTGATTGATTTAATTTCTCGGCTAATTGTACAAAAAGAGCCATGTTTTCTGCTTTAGTTAATGTATTCAAGATAGATGTGGTAGCAGCCCTTAAGTTGTTGAATTCGACCCTTAGGATGGCAGGATCATCGGTGGCAATATTGGTAATTCTTATGATTTCATTTGCAGGTGTTATGATTTCGTTGATCATAGGCACTACTGTGTTATTCCAATTGTTTCCTACTATTTCTTTCATCGCCATGAAATCACCTATTGCAGGTGCAGCGTCCATTATGAGTGCTAAATCAAGTTCAGCTTTTATGGCAGATTGACTTAGTGTTACGGCAGCACCTAAGAGTGCTATTCTAATTAGAGTTTTCATGAGAACTCTCCTTCTAATAAAGTGGTTATTATACTACATTCCCTACATTTTCTAGGATCTAATCCTGCGTTTAAATTCTTTTCTTTTTCTCCTACTATCATCCTATCAATTTTTATTTGCAAATAGCAATAGTTTTTTAAATTAAATTATTTATGTTCAATTTTGCCAGCACTGCTACTACGTTAGAAAACTTTAAGAGCTGTGTTTCTAAGTTGTTTATGAGCTTTGTAATGATCTCAATTTGTGGGCGAAGCATATCAAGGACTTCGTCCATTTTGGTCACCATTCCCTTATCTGCTTTTGCAATAATATTATTTTTAACTTCATCTATTAAGCTAAAAATTGATTGTACGAGTCCGTCTGGTTGCAATAATTCCCTCATCAAAGGGAGCGTATGCTCAATAATTTGCATGGTAAAATTTATGACTTTGAAACTATCCACTGGCTGAGGAAGAGCTTCAATTTCGGCAAGCTTGCTATCAATAAAGGCAAGCTCTTTTTCAAGACGGGCAAGATAGTTGTCCCTTGCGGTTATAATTATATCAGAAGCATGACCTGCAGCGTTGGCTAGGGGATCAAGATCTAAAAGAATTGGCGTTAAATCAAATGCATTTACAGTGGCGACAGTAATTAAAATTGTTCCCAACATAAGTTGTAACATCTTTGATGATAAGATTTTATTTTTTTTAAACATGTTAAATTCCTCAGGTTCTATTTTTTAAAAATTATTTTATTAAAGTCGAAAATTGTTTTGAAAGCGCAGCAACTTTGATAAGCGATTTTTGAACCGCTGGAATCGTTCTTACAAGTTGAGCATTCGCTCTGGTAACTAGTGGCATTACTTGTTCATTTATTAATTTGACCAATTGTTGGATAGTCGTACTCGAAGCTGCAAGATTTGCCCCCCAAGCTCTTTTTGGGCTCCATTGATTTTGAGCAAATACATTTCCCAAGTTAAAAGTAAATTTAGTTAGAGGAGTAATAACGCCCGGCGCAAGTTCCATTATTTTTTTTAATTCTTCTAAAAGGGGAGTAAATTCGGTCAGGACGCTTAATTTTTCTGCAACCGCGGGTAATACGGTTAAAGGATCATTTCCACCTCCAAGAGTCTTGGTGATAGCTAATACCTGTGGTCCAACTTTTGCTATGGTGTCGTTTAGTACAGGCATAGTATTTTTTTTGATTTGATCAATGATTTGAAATGTTGCAACTCCAAGGCCTAATGAATCAAATAATAGTCCCGCAATGGCAACTCTATAGTCGGTTGTAATTTTGGTATTGCGAAGACTTACACCTAAATTGCGTTCAATTGTAGCCATATTGCGCTTAAAACAATCAGTCCAAAACAAAAAACATTCTGGTGCTAACTCAATCCCCTGTTCTCTTTCGTAATATTCAATAGGAGGAGCCAATAAACCTTGTTCAGATTTTACAGGTAAGGCGAGAGTTAGCATAAAAATGACAGCAAAAATAGCGAGAACCCCTTTGAATACTTTTGATAATGGTTTCTGTACGATTAAATCCTGGATTGAGTTCTGTTTCATTGTTTTACCTTTCTTAATTATTTATTTCAATTCATCCTCTTATAATAACCATAGCAAAATATATTTTCAAATAGCAATAGTTTTGAATTGCTAGTGCAAAAAGATGGGAGACCATTGAAGATCTCCCGATAACTTTATTGTTTCACTGTTACGAGTTAGCTTTTTTCTTTGAACGCTTGTAATTATTGTTCTAGCCTACGGAGTCACTGGTAAGCTAAACCATTCTTTAAGAGAGACTTTTTTCCTATATTCTGCAGTTACCATCTCATTGCGTTTTGTCACCTCTGTATTCCAATTCCAGCATTCTGTGTTAGGAGTGCTGCAACCTTCACCGGTTCGATAGGTTTCATAAGCTGATTGAGGTGGAGCCCAAAATCCTGTGGCCCCTCTACTATTATTGTATGTTACAAGTGTAATGGCACTTAAGAGTGCTAATTTAATTAAAGTTTTCATACAATTCCCTTTAGTTTTTCAAGTAATCTATTTTTAGCTCATTAGAATTTTTAGATTTAAGGGCTTAGATTTTTGGTCCAAGCCCTTATGATATTCTTTATATTATTCGATTATATTTCCTTAAACGGCCGCTGGTATTGGTCTAAGGTACTCGTTAACATATTTTATGATAAGCGCTGTGATTGCTGGGGAATTGTTTAAGATTTTAGCTATCGCAGCTGATATTATTTCAACAATCGCAGGTGTTGCACCAATTTTAGCAAAGTGTTTTGTTAAAAGAGTTTTAATTGCAGGTGAATTATTTAACTGTGTAGCTATTTTTACAATGTTTTCACGATTGTCTGCGAAAATTGTTGCTACATCAGCTAAAGCAGCCCTCCATTCATTGTATTTTTGTACAAAGACCTGTTCATTAGACCCAGCTTCATTTACAATCATAGCAAGCTTTAAAATAGGAAGTGCAAGCTTATTTGCTAAGCCTGGAATTATCGGTTCAACATGATTACTCCAAGTTGACCACAACTCTGTTAAGACCAAGACATTGTTAGGATCACTTACCAGTGTCTTAACTACTTGTTTAACATTAGGATCACTTATCATTGCTTTTATAAGTTCGCCAGCTTCAGGATCCAGTTTTAAGAAACTAATCATCTTATCAATGGGCGCAGGCTCAGGAGTTGGAAGAACAACCATTGGAGGTTCTATATATGGCATTGGCATAGGCGGGACATCTATAGGTCCGTAGATCCCTCCTACGCGCTGTGGCACTGGTCCAAACAAGTTACTTTTTACCGGTGCACTTACAACGGTTTGTGTTACAATAACAGCACTTAAGAGTGCCAATCTAATTAGAGTTTTCATATAACTCTCCTTTTGTAAAATGATTATTAGTTAACTATATTTCTTCTATCTTACTTTTACTGTAGCATAGTTTATTTTCAAATAGCAATAGTTTTATTTTTTTACAAAAGAAACATGCGGTGCTTTTGATATGGAAAACAGGGTTCAATCCTGGGACGTGAAATTTAACTAGGTAAAGGGAATTCGAGAGCGAATCTTTTAATCTCTTTAGCTAGTGTAATTAGATGGGTTTTGTTGGAGCGATTTTGTAAAATTTCATGTATAAATTCTACTAAACGTAAAAAATCTTTTTCTTGCATACCACGGGTTGTCATGGCGGCGGTTCCAATTCGGATACCGCTTCCAATCATAGGGCTTTGTGTATCAAAAGGAATGCAATTTCGATTGAGGGTTATGCCTACCTGTTCAACTGTTTTTTCGGCTTCTGCACCGGTAATCTTCTGGGGACTTAAATCAACCATAAAGAGATGATTATCCGTCCCGCCAGATACTACCCGGTAGCCTAAAGTAGTAAAAGTAGTTGCCATTACACGTGCATTGCTCAAAACCTGCGCTTGATATTTTTTAAAGATAGAAGAATGCGCTTGCTCAAAACATACTGCCTTCGCAGCAATCTGTTGCATTAGCGGTCCGCCCTGTATGCCTGGCATAACAGCCCGATTGATTACTGCACTATGATTATTTTTACTTAATATAAATCCACCGCGTGGGCCACATAATGTTTTTTGGGTAGTACTAGTAATGCAGTCAGCATGTTCAATGGGCGAAGGATGGAGACCTGCGGCAATAATTCCGGCAATATGTGCCATGTCTACCATTAATAATGCGTTCACTTTTTTGGCGATCTGTGCAAAACGTTCAAAGTCGATGATCCGTGAATAGGCTGATGCACCCGCAACAATTAATTTCGGACGATTTTCAATTGCTAACTTTTCTACTTTTTCATAATCAATGCATTCGGTTTCTCTATCAACTGAGTAAAAGACAAAGTGGTACGATTTTCCAGAGAAATTTGCAGATTAATCATGCGCAAGATGTCCTCCTGCAGAAAAATCCATGGACATAACCGTATCACCCAGATTTAGAAAAGCAAGATATGCTGCATTATTTGCCTGAGAACCCGAGTGCGGTTGTACATTGACATACTCACTGTTAAAAAGTTTTTTGCAGCGCTCTTGTGCAAGCTGTTCAATTTCATCAATAATTTCACATCCTGCATAAAAACGTTTCCCAACTGAACCTTCGGCATATTTGTTGGTGAGGATTGACCCTGATGCTTCGAGTATAGCTTTAGAAACGTAATTTTCTGAGGCAATTAAATTTATAGTTTCTCGTTGTCGCGTAGTTTCACGTTCTATTAATTGTGCAATAAGGGGATCTTTTTGTGAAAATTCAAATTGTTTCATGGTCGCGTCTTTCGTTGAAGAGAGAGATCAAGACTAAAGTCAGAAAACAGCCCTTTTTGAGCTTTATAGGAGCCTACAAATGCAACCATTGCTGCATTATCAGTACAAAAATACCGCGCAGGAGTAAAAAATAACACTCGCCTACTGTGCGCTGCCTTAGATAATCTATCTACCAAATAATGATTACAGGCAACACCACCGGCAAAAGTTATGGCCCGTGCTTGGGGGTATTGGTCAAGGGCGCGTAGGATACGATCTACAAAAATATCTCCGACGCAGACTAAGAAAGAGCTTGCTACTCTTGTCTTTATATCTTTATCGTCGGGAAGTAGAAATGTTTTTGTTTTTAAGTCAAAGGCGCCCTGTTCAATAAGGTTGTATAAAACGGCTGTTTTAAGGCCAGAAAAGCTGAAATCTAAAGTTTTTGCCTTAAGGCGTGGGTAATGTAGAAAATCTTTAAATTCCGCTTCCCTAGCTAATCGCTCAATGGTCGGTCCGCCAGGATACGGTAGTCCAATGAGTTTTGCAACTTTGTCAAAGGCCTCTCCTGCTGCATCGTCTTGCGTTGTTCCAATTAAAGTATATTCGCCTAGTGCTTTTATATAAAATAGGGCCGTATGTCCACCTGAAGCGGTTAAACAAATATGGGGAAAGGGGACATTGTTTTCTATAAGGGGGGAAAATGCGTGTGCTTCGATATGGTCAACTGCAACCAAAGGGATCTGTTTTTCATACGCAAGGGCTTTTGCAAAGCAGAGTCCAACTAATAAAGATCCAGGCAACCCAGGACCAGTAGTAACTGCAATGGCGCCTATGTCATCTAACGAAAGATGTGCACCGTCAAGTGCCTGTGTGACAATAGTATTAATTTTTTCGATGTGGGAGCGTGATGCGACTTCAGGAACAACGCCACCGTAAGGCTTATGAAGCTCTATTTGAGAAAAAAGAACATTAGATAGCATTTTTTTGGAGGGTTCTTGCTTTGCTGCATTTTCTTCTCCGCTATTATAAATTGCAGCAGCAGTTTCGTCACAGGATGTTTCAATGCCTAGAATAAAGGGCGCCTTTGTTTCCCGATTAGCCATTTATGGGCGCTCGAGGTAATTTTGCTGCCGCAGAAAGTGCCGATAAGCAGATGGGACGTTCTCTGCAATTAATCGCTCTAAGGTCTGGACGACTCATGGTCGCAAATAAAATAGCTTCTTCAAAAGCTTCTTTTGAAGACTCGTCAATTGTTTTAAATACAATGGTTGGTAAATTTATAGAGTTTTCACTCTGTATTTCGGTTATAGTCTCAATAAATTGAGGATCGATTAAAACGACAATAGCGTGTTCAGGAAGTCGTTCAGGCATATCATCTTTAGCTACTGACTTTATATCCCAAGTATATTCTCTTGTAACTATTTTATCTTCATCTGTCTTTGCCAAAGCCTCGGCTTGACTCTGTTCGCCTGTCGCGCTGCGTCTGTCTTCTTCATCAACCTCTTGATCTTTTGAAATCAGAGTTAAGTCCCACCAACGACATGGTTGTTTAGGGTCACGAAGAAGAGACGTTACCGTCTTCCCCTGCATTTTAAAAGAGGCAGATGGTGTTATTATGAGCGAAAAAACAGTAGGAGTTCCGCATTCTGGCAAAAGTGCACGACCCTCGCTCAATGAGATCTCGAAACCTTTATAGTAGGCGCTTAATCCATCGATTGAGATGGCATTTGGGTTATGTAGATTCAAAAGATAGGGAAGCGTAGAACTTTTAATAAAACTGCAAAAAGGGGTTGTAAAAAATATGTTTATGAATAGTAGAGTTAGCGTAAACCGTTTCATGCCTGTATCCTTTCTTATTATACTGGAAATTAGGATAGCTTAAAAAAATCATTTTTTCAAAAATACGTTGGTTAAATTAAGGAGAGATCTGTATGAATTCTTTTGGGAAAAAACTTATTGACCGTTTTGTTAAAAAAGGAATTTCTCCTCATAAAGTTGCATGGTCGTCATCATGGGGGATGTATTTAGCGTTTTCTCCCTTTCTTGGAATTCAAACCATTTTAGTTTTTTTTGTAGCATTTATATTTAGGGCCCAGGCGGCGGTGGTATTTACGGTCCTTTATACGGTAAATAATCCCTGGACGATGATTCCTATAGTCTTGTTAGATTATCTGTTTGGCACATGGCTATTTAAGATTCTTGGCATAAGTATGGCATTGTATGAACCTCAGTGGATGGGATGGGTAAATGCAAAATTAACTCCTTATTTGACACCCTATCTTGGAATAGAAGAGCTCCAACTCTGGCCCTATTTAATTGGTGGCAATATTATTGCTATCTCTGCAGCATGTGTTACCTATCCCCTTATAAAGAAGGTTTATCTACGAGGGCTTGCGGCAGCCAGAAAGCATGTAGCATATGATAGCGGAAACTGAGCCGTTTTTGACAAAAAATGAAAACCTTCTATACTTATTTTCATGTCATAATCTCAGTCTCATGTTCATCAAAATTACAGCATGAAATAGATGTCTGCGCTTGAGCGGAGCCAAATGGAGGAAATCAGATGTTTAAAGAATTTGTGCTTAGAGGTACATTATTAGCGTTGCCTATAATTTTATTTTCTTCAGTTGTTGCTATGGAAATCAGTCCAGAGGAGGCTCTTTTTGCAGCTATTGAAACTAGTAATAAAAATGAATTTGATAGAGTTTTAGCCAATAATATTGCTACCATCGATGTTGACTATGTCAGAGAATTGGATAGCCATACACCTCTCTCTCTTGCATGTAGCAAGGGGAATTTTTCTATGGTTAAAGAGCTTGTTATTAAAGGAGCTAATCGAGGTGAATTGCGTGAAAAACAGATGGGTTTTTTTGAGCAACCGGTAAAAAGAATGGTTGGCGGCAAAAGACGGGTGAAACGGACTTTTGTTTTTTATGAGGGGGCTCCATGGGTATGTCCTTGGGGAGAAGGAGTAGTGAAGGATATAAATGGAAATTGGATTTCTCAAGATGAATCTTCGCAAAGATTGCCTTTGTATGAAGCAATAAAAAATAATCATGTTGAGATTGTTAAATTTCTAGTTTCTAATTTTCCAAAAAAAAGGGAAAAAAGACAGAGTGTCTCTCAATCTGATTTTGTAAAAATTATTGATCAGGAAGCTGGATATAACGCCTTGCACGTTGCTGTAGAGAGTGGGAACATTGAAATTGTTAAGTATATTCTAACTCTGTTCCCGGTAGGTTCTGATGAGCGCGCTGAATTTATGAATTTAACTACTTATGGTTGTGAATCTGCGCTGCATTTGGCGGTAAAAACTGGTGACTTAGGCCTGGTGAGTTATATTGTTGCAAGCTTCCCGGTTAAAGCTGATATTTGGAAAACAACAGAAATAATTTCATTAAAAAATTTTATCAACAAGAATTCCATTAAAAGGGGTTCTAGTGCGTTGCATTTAGCAGTTGAAGGAAATTTTCAAGATATAGTGGGCTATCTTGTTAAAGTAGGGGCATCTATAAATATTCGCGATGATATTGATCGAACTCCCTTGCATAGAGCCGCAGAGAAGGGTTATTTAGAGATAGTTAAATACCTGATTGAAAACAAGGCAGATTTGATGGCCGTTGATAAATATGGTCTGACTCCGCTTGATCTTGCGCGGACAAATAAAAAAGATGCAGTTGTCGCATTTCTTGAATCTTGTTTATTTGGTGCAGTAAAACCATCGGTAAAAAAACCAGGACAACTACTTTTAGATGCTATTGAAAAAGGACATTTAATCGATGTTAAGAATGCTATTGAAAAGCAAAATGCTGGTATTGAAACTATAGGTAGATTTGGGCACACACCCTTGCTTGCGGCGGTTTCTTACAGCGGAAAGCAGCGAGTTGCCATTATAAAATATCTGGTTGGACAGGGTGCCAATATTAACGCAGTAGATAGTTTAGGGAATACGCCTTTGTATCATGCGGCTTTTAATGAAAACATTGAGATTATAAATTTTCTTATTGATAATGGGGCGGATATCGCGCTCGTGAATAAGGCGAATTTTTCGGCAAAAAAATGTGTAGAAAATGCGATTCTTTTTGATGCGATTAATAGTGGTGATATAACTAAGGTTAGAGCTGCTTATGGAATTGGTGTACAGATTAATGTAGATGCTAATCGTCGTGGCGAGAAGCTTATTCACCGTGCAGTTGCTAATGGTTTAAAGCCTGTTATTCGATTTCTAGCTATAGAAAAAGGTGCAAACCTTAATATTGGCGATGCTAAGGGTAATACAGTTTTGCATCATTTAGTGAGTAGTGAATCTCCAGAGCGTATTGAACTTATGATATATCTTATTGACTTAGGTGCGAATGTTAATAAGCAGAATACTAGAGGGGCTACTCCATTGCAAGAGGCTTGTGCATGGGGTAATTATGCAATGGCATCTGTACTTATAGAAAGGGGCGCCCTTATTGATACGCGGGATGTAAATGGAGACACCGCTTTAATAATTGCAGTTCGTGCAGGACATTTTGAGGTTGCTGAACTCTTGATAAAAAATGGTGCAGATGAAATGTTAATTAATACGTTTGGGCAATCTGCGTTTTCGTTGAGTACTGGATTTTCAAATTCTTCTGATCAAGAAAAAATTTTACTAAATCGTTTTTTTGGTTCTTCTTATAAAATACGGTGGACTAAGTTTAGTGGACGTGTAGGGAATACTTGGAGTAGTCCATGGGGTAAGATGGCTGTTATTGGTGGGGGAGTGGCTCTAGCAGGATTGGTTTTAGCGCGATTAAAATATGCTAAAAATCATAACATCTCCTTCTTCCCTTCTATTTCGATGCCTAATCGACCTGCATGGCTTAGAGTTCCAACGCGACCTGCGTGGTTTAAGTTTCCGGTATTTAGGTGGATGAAAAAATCTGAAGCAGCTATTCCTTTTTAAGGATTTAAAATTATGAATAAAAAATTTAATGTAATAGGTCTTTTTATCTGTCTATTTTGTGCAATACCGATTGTAGCAATGGATAATCAAAGCCAAGCAACTAAAGATTTTTTACAAGCGGTAAGAGATGAAAATTTTCAGCAGGCCAATTTAGAGCTCCGTAACGGTGCAGATATAAATGGAAAAAATAATAAAGGGATTACTGCATTGCTTGAATATTCTTCGTCTGGAAACTTAAAAATAGTTAAATATTTAGTAGAGCGCGGTGCCGACAAAAATGCGATGGACGATTTGGGGAGGAACTCTTTACATTTTGCTGCAGGAAAAGGCTATTTGAGTATCGTTAAATATTTAGTTGAGCAAGGTGCAGATATAAATGCAGTAGATAAATTTAAAAAGACATCGTTACACTCTGCCGCATTATATGGCCATTTAGAGATTGTTAAATATTTAGTTGAGCAAGGTACAGATATAAATGCAGTAGATAAACATAAAAAGACACCGTTGCACTTTGCTGCATCATACGATTATTTGGATATCGTTAAATATTTAGTTGAACAGGGTGCGGATATAAACGTCAAAAATAAGCATGGAGAAACTCCGCTTATTCTTGCTCAAAATAAAAACAGGGATCAGGTTGTTGATTATTTAAATAGTGTAACTTTCTCTATGAGAACCTATTATCGCACTAGAGGTTTAGTTAAAAATAATTGGGCTAAAATTGCAATGGTATCAGGTCTAGGATTAGGATTCTTTGCAGCAGGCTTGCGTTTGTGGTATGCACGGCGTACAGGGGTCTCTTTTATTCCTAAAATTACATGGTTTAATCGAAAAGCCTTGCCACAGATTCAA
>CAYRPI010000026.1:15540-16923 GCA_964426225.1 uncultured Candidatus Babeliaceae bacterium
CTCTTTTATTCCTAAAATTACATGGTTTAATCGAAAAGCCTTGCCACAGATTCAAGTGCTAGCGCCTAAGGTTTTTACACCTGTTAAAAATTAAATTCGCTTTAAGGTATACAAAAGCTTCCCGGTTCCCATATCCCAAATTTTTGTAAAACTAAGGGATACGGAAAATAAAAGAGCT
Organism: uncultured Candidatus Babeliaceae bacterium; assembly: GCA_964426225.1. Classification (GTDB taxonomy): domain Bacteria; phylum Babelota; class Babeliae; order Babelales; family Babelaceae; genus UBA12395. The sequence continues at coordinate 15,719 of CAYRPI010000026.1, forward strand.
CCGTCTGCACTAAAAGCAATGTGTTTAATTGTTTCGCCATGTACTAAACGAAATTTTAATTTTGCAAGATTTTCACTCTGATCAATAATAAGAATGTTTACATAACCTGCACTACCACCTGTAACTACAAAGGCTTTAACGGTGCCATGAGAAGCTACACAAGATTTTTTCCAGTCCCACCTTGGCAAAGAGAGCGTATATAAACAATCCCCTGAAATAATATCCCAAATCTTAAACTCATCCCAAGATCCTGTTGCAAGATGCTTATTATCCAGATTAAATGCAACCGATCTTACCAATTTATTCTGTTGTAGAGTGTGCATTAAAGTTCCGTTTGCTAATTTCCAAATTTTTGCAGTATTACCAGATGATCCCGCCGCCAAAAATGCACCATTCGGACTAAATTCCCCTGACTTCATCCACTTATTAAATTCTGCAGAACGGGTATTTTTTTGAGGAAGTAGCCATAACAAATCATGTTCCACTTTACGTCGAAACGATGATAGCTCAAGCTCCGGTGTATGCTCTGTAAACATATGATATATACTATAAGAAAAGTGCCAAAGGCACCCAAGCCCTAACCCTGCAAGAGTTTCTATGGCTATGGTTTTTTTACTGTTATTTGAATTTATCATGCGTCCAATCCCAAGGGGTAGATAAGTAAAAGAGCAGATTAGGGATAAACTACTTATAGCCATGGCATTCGAATATGCACAATCTTCTATATTCCATGCGTCTTGAGATTGGCACCTCAAAGCCATCTGTTTTCCTAGCGCCAATCCTACAAAAGATAGTCCCAAAATTGATGCTACTGTCTTAGTCTTCCATTCACCTTTTTTTGCAATTTTAGTGAGTAAGTAGAGATGAGATACTGCAGCTACACCGTCCCCACTAGCATATAAAAAACCGTATTCTTTTGCAGATGCAGGAATTAAACTAAAAAGCAGACCAGACAAAAAAGATATTATGATAAAAATTTTTAACATTAAAAATCCTTTAATCTGAAGGCCTTCCTTTTTAATCCGTGGGACCTGATGCATAGTGGGAATTATAGGCAAAACCAAAAATCCCATGTCCTAAGGTGCAGAAAAGGTGCCAAAAAACTCCACTTCCTAACCCAATTAATGGTTCCAATACGGTGCTATTTTTTGAATGCATCAAAAGCCATACACCTAACGGAATATAGGCACATGAAGGAATTAATG
>CAYRPI010000027.1:0-2719 GCA_964426225.1 uncultured Candidatus Babeliaceae bacterium
AATGAACACGCCCTGAAAAATGTTGCTGAAGTATTGACTTTGTGTTGCAAAATTTAATATGCTATTAGTAAATACTTGGGATAGTCCAGGTTGTGATGTGCTGTGTTTTTGAGTATCAAAACTACTAAAATTGGAGGATGTAAAATGAAGTATGTTAAATTTATGGCGCTTTCAGTTGGATTGTTGTTAGCTTGTGCGTTTCAGACACGGGCGACGTATGAGGTAACGGAAAAGTTGAAGGCGTATGCAGATCATATAAAGTATCCGATAACTGGAGAAGGCTTGTCTGAGTTGTTTGTTTCTCTCGACACTGAAATGACGAGTTTGGCTGAAGCGATAATGCCGTATCTAGACGTTGAGGAAAAGGTTTTTGAATCTGTGAATAGGGCTTATGAGAGCCATATTAAGGGGGTAATGTCAAAGAGTGAAGACAAGGAAAATGAAAGGATTTTGGAGCTATTACGGAAAGGCGGAGTTGACTTGGCTCTCGTCGAATCGGGGGCTCCTTTGGATTTTAGCAAAGAAGCTTCTGGATACTTTTTTTATGAGTCAAAATTCTCCGTATCTGGAGTTTTGCCAGAGTCTGCGAATGAGGTGCAAGAGAGGTTAAGTGATACTCTTGGGTTGTTTAGGTGGGATGCATCTGCTTTACAACCGCCGTTTTCAAAAATGGATGTAAATATGCAAGATGACCTTAAAGCAGACCTAGCTAAAATTCCGGAAAAATCTTCGTCCGGAAAGTGGAGTTTGCCAGCATTTTTAGCCCATTTTTATAAAGTACATTTAATGCCTAAACCAGAGCACGTTCTGGATACTGTGTATGCGGTTTTTAAAGCATTTTCAACAGGGGAGCTTGGTAAGTACGTAAAAAATATGAAAATTTCTGTTCGATTTGCGCCGGTAAAGGTGGGGGGTGGGATGACTCCTGTTATTGTACTTTATGTATTACCTTCGGCAGACGAGAAAAACTATAAAGGGAATGCTCAAGTAGTTGTAAATGAGTTGCTTAAGGTTACGAAGCCTGAATGGGGTGGTGGGATTGCTCCGCGTGGAAATGCTAAGATTAATGACCTTATATTTTATGCTCAGGGTGAAGGGACATATAAGACGAAATATCCTGATGGGATTGATCAGGTTTTCCAAGGCCCGAATTATGCGCTTTATAAGCCTAGTTGGGTAGATCCGCTTGATAAAGCTCTTGATTTTAGCCTCAAAGGAGCTTGATCTCAACGCATGTGAATGTAGGAATTTTTAAGAGTGTCTAGCATGACCTTGTTGCAAAAGACAGAGTCATGCTAGACACTCTTTTTTTATCTCTTGACGGAGCGTTTCCCTTTATGGTTTAGTTTTATTGTTAAGAGAGTTTCGGATAGAGGCAGGTTGTTTTTTAGAGGAGAAAGAAGATGATGAGATATTACATAAGGTTGCTGGCGCTGGTCGGAGTACTCTGTCTGGCGCAGCTTTTTTGTGTAGCACGAGCTGTTGAAGTGGACTCCTTGGCATATGCGTTGAAGGATATTGCTTTTGACCCGCTCAAGGATCTTAAGACATGGACGGAGCATTGCTTTTCAAAAATTCCAGAGGGTTTAATGGTCAATTACTCCAAAGTTAAACCTAAAAAAGACCCGACATGGTTTATCCCTTGCGAATTCAAAAATGAAATAAAAGATCTAGTTGTGGATGTTATGGCGATAATGAAGGATCAAGCAATCACTAAAGGGAAGTGGTTTAATAATGAAAAAACATCAGAATTAGATTGGAATGATCGGGACAAATCGGTAGATTATGTTTTAATGAAAAAGTTTGTCCCTGGAGATAAAATCTGCGTTATTGGTGATATTCATGGAGCTATCCATTCACTTCTTCGGTTATTGTGGGAACTGGTCGCTTTGGGCGAGCTTAACGAAGATTTTACAATAAAGAATTCAAATTTTTACCTGGTTTTTGTAGGGGACTATATTGACCGTGGTACTTTTAGTCTTGAAGTTTTATACACAGCTTTACGATTAAAAATGGCGAATAAGGCACGTCTTGATAGTGTTATTCTGCTTAGAGGTAATCATGATAGCCATAAGACTTATACGACCCAGGCAGATGTGACGACTTATTCATTTGGCGTGGAGCTTATAAACAGATTCCCCGAAGTGGCGGGAACGCTTTCTGCTCAACAAATTGGTCCTAAGTGGCCGAATGATATTTTTGCAGATTTTTTCAACAGGCTTCCGCTTTCATTATTTGTAACGTGCGAAAATTTTGTTCTTCAATTGTGCCATGGCGGACCTATGTTTGCGGTAGCAGGAGATGGCTCACTTACAAATCTAAAAGATTATGATAAAACTTGGAAGTGTTCCGAAATGGACGGTCTTTATCGTCTTATTAAAGATTCTAGCCATGCATATATGTTGCTGTATGATGATTTTGAAAGATCCAATAATAATCCAGATCCTAAGGCGTATAGGCCACGAATTGCCTCGGGGAAAGTTAAAGATATTTGCGCAGCCCAGGGAATTGATGCGTTTATCAGAGGGCATCAGCATGGAGATTATGAGTTTAAACTTTTACCTTACTATGATAGTGTAAAAGATAAACTGGATAAGCATAATCACGGGGAAGATCCAAGTTGGTGGCGAAATGTAATAACAGATCCAATTAAACAAGCTCAATATTTGAACTTGGGACTGCCTCTTGAAAGCACTGAGTATCTTCCTGTCTTCACATT
>CAYRPI010000027.1:2729-8310 GCA_964426225.1 uncultured Candidatus Babeliaceae bacterium
TATGAAGGATTTGGAATAGTCACGTTGGCTAAGGATTTTAAAGACTGTCGATTACAGCTTTATGAGAGGCTGATTACGGCACCGTTTCATATGCGAATAAAGAAAAAAATTCCCTATACAAAACTACAATTTACACTAACTGATATGGAGGAGTTAAAGGGATCGTTTATTGGTAAGCTTTTAGAATTGGATAAAAAGCCTCAACCCTTTGTGGATGTAACATTTATTCCAGAAAAACAACGACCGCTTCTATTTACAAGTATTGTATGTGATAAAGCTGCAAAAAAACTTGACGTCTTCTGGGATGAAAAACCTGCAAAACAACCGGTGAGTATAAAATAAGTAGGGAGAATGGTTTAGGCCGATAATGGCTTAGCGATACAGTTTTTAAAGTGTTTAATTTCAGTAGGTTGGGCAGATGACACAATGATCTGTCTGACCTACGTGCGCTACTCTATGTATTTGTAACTTTTTATAATAACCCTAACATTCCGCCTTTTTTCTTTAATTTTTTCTCACATATTGCATTTTTTATTTCTATTATGATAAATTGCATTGTGTAGGGGAAAATAGGGAAAAGGGGGTGTCTAATGAGTATCAAGAGCATTGGATTGTTTATAGGGCTTGTGGGATTTGCATTTTTGGAAGCGGAGCAGTCAAAGCCGTGGACATTTTGTTATAAACGAACCTTTCTTGATAAAAGCTTGGTGGATGGGGAGCATGCGTTTGTTAAAGAAAAGGTTATGCCCTATTCTCAGCTTATATTTTCATGGAATGCTCGTCGTCCTACAAAGGGGTATTTTAGATTTTGGGTGCGGGCTCAAGATATGAATGGGCAATGGCTGGCGTGGCATAAAATGTTTGAATGGGGTGCGGGTGTCCAGCGGTCATTTTCTGATTCTTCTAAAGGGTCAACCTATTGTCATGTTCGACTGGAACTCGGAAGCGGGCGTTTAGCTCATGGCTTTTGGATCAAAATTGAGTCTATTGGCGGTGCATCGCTTTCGGATATAAAATTATGTACGGTTTGCGTTTCTCATCTGCTCGATTTTAAAGGGGAAAGGGATGTAAATCGATATTCTTCGTATCATTCGGTTAATGTTCCTGGGGTTCCTATCTGGTCTCAGATGACATTAAAGCATCCTCGTGCTCCCGTTCTCTGTTCTCCTACTTCAACCTGTATGCTTACTTCTTTTGTAAATCGAAAAACATTAGACCCTGTTGTATTTGCGGATGGTGTATTCGACGAAGGATTAAAGGTTTTTGGAAGTTGGCAGTGTAATACGGCGCATGCATTTGAGGAATCGAATGGAGCCTATTTTTTCCATGTTCAGCGCCTTCATTCATTCGGGGCCTTATGTAAAATTCTTTATGATGGTTTACCGGTTGTTGTAAGTGTTCGAGGTGAAATTGAAGGGGCTCCTAAAGCTTATCCACAGGGGCATTTGTTGGTTGTTGTTGGATTTGATGCTGAGGAGGGGGTTGTTCTCTGTCATGATCCGGCATCATGGTCTGCTCGTGGGGTGCGACAGAGATATAAGTCTAAAAGTTTCTTCTCCGCCTGGGGGAACTCTGGTAATCTTGCATATATTGCGACTCGCCGCTAAAAATTAAGTTTTTTGTTTACTTTTTCGAATGTGGTAAAGTAAGTTGAACTAATAATTTTAACCCCTGGAACAAGACGGCTGTGACAATAGATTTAATCTGGCATGATTTTTTAAAAATTGTGCACGAAGAGGCCGGAAGCCGTGTTGTCGAGACATGGTTTAAGGCTGTAAAATTTGTGCGATGGGATGCCCTAGAGCGAAAAGTCTATTTAGAGGCGCCCAACCTTTTTGTAAAGCAATGGATTTCCACGCATTACATGGATTTGTGCCGGAAGCATTTGGGTAGGCTTTTGAGCGAGCAGGACCTTTTTGTGATTTTCTGCGATCCGAATGTAACTGCCCAGCCTGCTCCTGGGATAAGAGCGGCTTCTGGGGAAATGCTAGTTTCTGATTCAGAGTTTAACTCGGGGTTGAATTCAGCAGAATTCTATCAAGCAGCTCGTCCTATTGTAGGATTAAATCCTGGATTTAATCCTGTTGGACCGGTCAAAAATCAAAGTAAGGCTCTTGCGGTTCGTAAAAGAGCAGAACCTCAGGGAATGTTACAAGAGCATTATCGGTTTGATACCTTTGTAGTAGGGCCTAGTAACGCGTTGGCATTTTCTGCGGCACAGGCGGCTGCTGAAAATAGTGGGAAGCTTTACAATCCACTCTTCATTTATGGGGGGTCAGGATTAGGGAAGACTCATTTATTGCATGCTATTGGAAACTCTGTTCGGGAACAAAATCGTCATAAAATAGTTCTTTACCAGCCTGCGGATCGTTTTGTTCATGATTTTGTTTTAGCTATAAGACAAAATAAGGTTCATGAATTTGAATCTCGATATAAAGATTTAGATGTATTACTTATGGATGATGTGCAGTTTATCTCGAAGAAGGAGCAGACCCAGGAAGCTTTCTTTCGTATTTTCAATGCTATGCACCAAAGAGGCCGACAGATTGTTTTTACCTCAGACTCTATGCCGTATGACATTGTTGGACTTGCAGAGCGTGTTAGGTCTCGTCTTTTGGGTGGTTTAATTGCCGATATTCAGATGCCGACGCTTGAAACAAAAGTGGCTATTTTGCACAAAAAGGCTGAAGTTAATAATTATGTGTTAGAAGATGCAATAGCTTATTTTATCGCATCTTGTGAATGTACTAGTATTCGTGAATTAGAGGGTATGCTTATTCGTGTTGTAGCTTACGCTTCTCTGACTAAGCAGCCCTTAACAGAAGGGTTAGCGCGCAAGGTATTGACACATACAAATGATGCAAAGAAGGAGGGAGTAGGTCTTCCGGCGATTGCACGGTCTGTGGGTAAATATTTTAATTATTCAGTGCAAGATCTGCGCTCTTCAAAGCGAAATAAAGAATTGGCGCAGGCGCGGCATGTGGCTATGTATTTCATGAAGCGACTTACGGATGCTTCATTACGTGAAATAGGGACATTTTTTGATCGTAAAGATCATACAACCGTGTTAAGTGCGCTCGAAAAGATTGGTCAACAGGAGCGCAAAGACCGTTCGTTCGCTCTTGAGTTGCGCAAATTAGAGAACGATTTACGTGGTAGTCTTTAAATTAAGAGATTTTCAGGGATGGGTGCGGTTAGGTCTGCCAAGCGTTCTTCTTTAGTTTTGAATAAACTTTTTCTTAAGCAATTTCCTGCGAGTTTTACAATCCAGTCTGTGTAGCTTCCAAAAAAAGTAACCTTTTCCAGTCCTAGCATGGATGCAAAATGTTCTGTATCAACGAATGCAATTTTGTCGGTCCCTTTTTCTATAAAAAAGTTGCAGATGTGAGGGTCCAGTCGATTCCCTAGAAAATTGGTTAGTTCTAAAGTGGTTTCACGGTCTTCTTTGTTTGATATCAAAAAAGGGCGTCCACTTAACATTTCATCACATACAATGCAGTAGGTGGAAGGATATTCTATGGTCAGGTTGTTAGGGCCAAAATTATGACCTGTTACGGTGAACCATTTTACATCGGGTGGAATCCAGAACCATTTGCGTGGAGTTGAGATACGGTTTGCCCAGCGTGGATTACTTTTTAATTTTTCTTCAATAGCAATAAGGTTTGGAATGCGTGTAAAACCGGCTAAAAATCGGTTCATTCCACCTCCCATTCCAAAGAAAAGAGAGGGGAGAAGCCCTTTAGAAAAAGGCAAGACAAAGGTTTGCGGGGTTTCTCTAAAGAGTTTGACGACAAAGGGGTAGTTTTTGAACTTTAAGACAATAATTCCGCAGCCACGAATATAATTAAAATCGTTATCTTTAAGAATTTTGAAATGTGCAAAATCTTTGGGGCGTTCTTTTGCCGTCACAATTTCAGTAATTAATTCATGCATGAGTTTTGATAGGATAGGGCGGCTTACAGTTTGTGGTTCATAACGGAACGATATGATCTCGGGAAGTTGGTTTTTAAGTAAGAGTTCTTTGTTAAATCGGTAAAACAGAGCCCACGGCCTTAGGCAGGAGTTTGTTAATGTGTAATGCGGGCTGTTTGGTTCATTGCTCCAAAATGTTTCTATGGAGGGAAGGTCTGGTACTGCTTTAATTCTATGTATATCTCTGCTTATAAGTGGGGTATGTGCAAGGATGCTGGTTCCGAGTGTTCCTACTATTATAATTTTCTTTATCATCATGATCTTAAGCTCCTTTTTTTTAAACTACCATATTGCATATTTCGAACGCAAGGCGTTTGGTTGCTTTTTACGTTTTTTATTTGGTAGTATTTAGTTGAAAGTGGGTTGCAGATTTTGAAAACGACAACCACCCTTAGATTAAGAGAGGTATTATTATGAAGCTGTCCGCCATGTCTCCGCAACGGTATGAGTTGCTAAATCGTTTAAGCAATTTACCCAAAAAAATTTTAGCACTGCATGATCATGACCATGTAGTTGACTATCTTTTGTATGAGTTATGTAGTCATAATTATTTTGATTTAAAGAAGGCTGCCTTTTTTGTCGACAATCCCGATTTTGATTGTTGCAAAGGGATTGCTGGATTTTCTAAACAAGATTATCCCCAGATTGTCGAAAACTTATGGGAAGAGCGGGGCGGCGGATTAAATCCCGTTGTTGGTGAAATAGGACGTTCTACGTTTAACAAAAAGGTTCGTTCTACAAGCTATGCAAGTGTTATCAAAAATAATAGGGATGCGGTTATTGGGGCGCTTTCCAAACAGTTGGAGATTAGGGATCCTTCGTTCCTTACTTTTCCGGTACGACATCAAAATCATGGAGTCTTTATTTATGAGACAGAACCTCTAGGTGTAAAAGAGACTCACGAATTTATGGATCAAGGAGTAAGTTTGCTCGGTTTTTGCCCTTTAATTTAAGCTGTCTCTCCATTCGTAGAGAGGGCATCAAGTCCTGCTAAAGAGGCGTGACTAATATAGGCGAGAGTGGAGCCGCCACCAGTTGAGCAGAATGAGATCTGTCTTGTTAATCCTGCCTTTTCAACAGCAGCTACAGAATCACCACCTCCTACAACTGTATAAGCGTTACTGTGCGCTATAAGATAAAGCAGTTTATACAGTGGTTCTTCTGAGCCTGGAAAAGAGGGAAGCCCCATTGCACCGTTATAGAAAATGGTGGAAGATTGTGCAATGAAGGAGCTTAGTTTTTCAAGGGTCCGGGGACCAATCGCAAGACCGATTGAATCGTCGGGAATATTTTTTGAATCACATACAGCGTACGTCGGGTTGCCCGGTTTTCCAACAAGATAGTCAGAGGGTAAAAGAAGATTAATATTCTTTTGCGCTGCCAGTTTAAGAATAGATTTGCAGCTCTCTATCTGTTCGTTATCGATTAGAGAGTGCCCTATAGAGTATCCCTGTGCTTTAAGAAAAGTGAAGGCGATTCCAGGTAGTATTACGAGTGAAATGAGATTTTCTCTATCATGGTTGTGAATTAGTCGCGTTATAATTTCTATTTTTTCACCTTTCCCTCCACCTAAGAAGATCGTGTAAGGTTTTTTGGGGCCCTGGCGTAA
>CAYRPI010000027.1:8320-8916 GCA_964426225.1 uncultured Candidatus Babeliaceae bacterium
GTGCATTGAGTTCTTGTTCTATAAGAAGCCCAATTGAACGACGTTCCGGGGGGAAAAGAAGGGGAAGTAACGCTATTGATGTATCCGTTCGATGCATGACTCCCCAGGCATCATTTACGTAAAAATCAAAGCCCTGTGCAAGCTCTTGAGCAAATTTTTTGTCCGGGTGTTTTTCGCGAATGTCTGAACGAAGATTTTGCAGTAGGGTTATGTTAGAATATCCCTTTTTTTCAAACCAGGATGCTAATGGAGCGGTTGAAATTGGATTTTCGAGGGTTGTTGGACGACCTAAGTGTGTTGCAATTGTAATAAGAGCTTTTTTGGAAAGTAAGAGATCTAGGGTTGGCATGATGGCGCGGAGACGAAAATCATTGGTGATCTGATTATTTGATAGAGGGACGTTTCCATCAATGCGTACAAAAACTCTTTTTCCTGCAAGGTGCCAGGACGCGATAGTACTTTTTAGCATAGAGCTTCTCCGGTTTAATGCCCCCATCCGCTCATCCTGAGTGTTTTTCGAAGAAAAGTATGTCGCTAAAGCGGCACAATGTATCGAAGGATACGAGCGGTACGTAGACATGTGAATGTTTGCTGTT
>CAYRPI010000027.1:8926-12285 GCA_964426225.1 uncultured Candidatus Babeliaceae bacterium
AAAACCTTATCCTTATGTGTCTCAAGCCAATCGGCAAAACGTTTGACAGCAGGGATGCGAACATCTTCTTTATGGAAGAGTGCTTCATCTTTTACGCGCATTTCGGCATAGGTCATATTAAACCCTGTTGGTACAAAAAAGCGATCATAAGGCAAGGTTGCAGGAGCCAGAAATTCATCTTGATAAATTAGAGTGCCCTCTCGTTTGCTTTCAAAAATTTCGTACTTATTCTGTCCGTAACAGAGAACAAAATAGAGCAGAAAATAGGCTCGATCTCCAGAGTCAAAAAGCCGTTTTATGCCCTCATTGCCTAGACCTTTGAAGACATATTTTGTTAGAACACCGGGGAATTGGTCGTAGCGTTCAAAATATATTCCGGCATCATCCACTAAAATAGGCTTTTTAATTAGGTCTGGCTGGAGTGTCCATGCGCTTTGTGCTTTGGCGTGTGCTACGGCCCGTTGGTCATAGGATTGAATTTCTGGAACATCTATGTCTAGCTGTTTTAGAAAAATATGAGGTGCGTAGAGTTTGATAAATTGACTCACGTCCTCAAATTTGTCTCTGTTTCCGGTTACAAAATATAGGTCATGCATGGTCTGGTTACCCCATTTTCAAGGTGGTTGCTAAGTCTATTGTTTTCACCTGTCGTGCGGCTATCCAGCTTACTAATATTCCTATTACAGTGCCGATACCTAGTACCCATAGTGTGCTTGAGAGATGGAGTTCTGCAGGTACATAGGAGGTGAAATAGGCGTCTGACGGCAATGCTATAAGTTTAAAGTGTTCTAGAATAAAGCATATTCCTGCAGCAGCAGCGAGTCCAAGTAATTGGGCTCCTATAACTATAACGCTTCCGATGAGCATAAAGCTTTTTGTTAATACATTCTGTTGCATTCCCATGGTGCGTAAAATTGCTATGGGTAACCGTTTTTGAAAGAGAAAAAGAGAGAGCAATGAGGCTACATTAAGATTGGTAATTAGGGCGACCAATGCCACAATAAGCATTAAAACTAGGTCTTCAAGTTCTAGTGCGGCTTCGAGTGCGGGGTACAGTTCTTGCCATGAAAAAACATCTAGTTTTAGACGCTTTGAAATAGCGGAAATAGTTTTTTGGATAGATGTAGTGGGTTTTATTTTTAGACCGATACTGGTGATGCCGGTCTCTGGAAATATTTTATTAAAAGCGGACAAGGGACAGATTACCAAAGCGCTATCTAAGTCATCTAATCCTGTTTTAAAAATACCTCCTACCGTGACAGGAACTTCTTCAAAAGCAACGGTTCTTGTTCGTGCATTTGTATGAGCAGTACGCAGAAGGGTAAGGGTATCTCCCGGTGCTAGTTTTAGATTTTTGGAAAGCATTTCTCCTATTAATACATGGTTTTCTTTTAATGCATCAGAGACCGATTTAGTCGGTATTTTGATGGTTGCATTTAAGCGACGCACAAGATTATCCTTTTGTGGATCGATTCCTTGAACGGTTACAAGGTGCGCAAGGTCGTCGCAGGCGTCTGATTGAGCGAGAGCATACTCTTCCGAATAAGGTGCAAAGGCGTTATAATGTTCTTTAAATTCTTTTTCTAGAACGGTAGAGATTTTTTTATATGCAAGAGGGGATTTGGTGAAGGCTTGGATGGTTATGTCAGGGTGTACATTTTGGAATGTTTCTTGAGTTGCGCGTCTAAATCCGTGTACAATAGCGGTGGTAACTAAAAGAGCACAGGAGCCTAATGATATGCTTGCAAAACAGATTATGGCTAGTCGCGAAAAGGACCGCTCCAACGCTAAGGAGCGCAAAAAACGGTGCGCTAAAAGAAAGGGCAGTGAACGCATGAGGGGTAATCCTTGTAATGCTGAGATACTTATTTTACTCTTAGCCAGGTAGGCTATCTGTTTAGTTTATAAAAAAGGAACGATTGTATGAAGCGGTTAGCTATTTTTTTAGGTATATTAGTTCTCTTTCCTGCCTGTACCCGTTACGTCTGTTGGATTGAACGGACTTTTAAGCAGGCAGAGTTGTGTGATGTATGTTATGCAAAAGAGGCACGTGAATGTACGCGTTCCCAGCCTGTTTATGATTATCTTAATACGATTGACTTTATTTATGTGTTGTGGATCAATGCCATGGTATTTAAAGCGCATGAAGGGCTTATGCAGGGATGTTTGGATCAGTGCGAAATATCCAAACAGGGTCTTGAATCGGTTGCAAGTTTTGAGAAAGAACAGGAAGAGAAGACGTGCTTTTTGGTTCTTATGGATAATGAGAAAAAAGATTGGAGCATGACGCTTATAGTGGGGGATGAACATTTTGCGCCAGAAAAAATTAAGGGTATCGAATTAGATCGTGGGTATCGTGGCATTTTAGGACATCAGGTAACGCGGTATCAACGGAATGTCTATGAGGTAGAATTTAATAAGGGAGCTGTTTCTAAAAAACCGTTTAGTTTGCAGCTTTTTGATGGAACGCATCGTGTTACTTTCTGTTGGAATGAGGAATGTTAATGGATGGTATAAAAATTGCTATTGGCGCCGATCATCGTGGTTTCGCATTGAAAGAGTCTTTTAAAAAAGCGTGGCAAGAACGGCTAGAGTGCGGTTTGTTAGAATATGACTTAATAGAATGGGTAGATTGCGGAGCTTTTGATGACGATCGATCCGATTATCCAACCTTTGCACACTCTGTTTCCAAAAATATTATATCAGGTGAGGTTGATCGCGGAATTCTTCTGTGTGGTACGGGGGCTGGGATGGCTATGGCTGCTAATCGACATTATGGTATTTATGCAGCAGTTGCATGGAATAAAGAGGTAGCGCAGCGTGTCCGAAGAGAAGACCACTGTAACGTCTTGGTATTGCCAGCAGATTATCTCTCTGTTTCTGATGTGGTGGATCTGGTTAGAGCATGGTTGGGTGCTGAACCACAGGAGGGGCGGTATGCAGAGCGTATTAAAATGGTAGATGTGCTGTAGGGGTTGTATCGAGGGAGCGGGTGGTAAGTGAACTAAGGTAACAGGTCCAGGACAGGGTCCTGGTGGGAGAGCCAGTGCCAGCTAGAGCGTGCATGGTTGCCCACTGTATAGAGGTCTTTTAAAAGGTACCGTGCAAAGAGTGTAGGGAGTGCAACAGGGAAAACTACATCCGTGCTGAGTTTGACTCCGAATGTTTTTAGTTTTTTGATAAGTGAAGGGTCAGATCTTTTTTCTACTGAAAGGGTAGTCCACTCGGATGAATTAATAAGTTCTAATTCATCTGCCGTTAGTTCTTCCCCGTCTTTGAGCGCTTTTTTTAAGACCGCGTCCCGTGCGTCATTATGTGCTTTGATCTCTTCTTTGGAGAAGCGCATTTTTTCTTTGATA
>CAYRPI010000027.1:12295-16256 GCA_964426225.1 uncultured Candidatus Babeliaceae bacterium
GCTGTTATCATCTTTTGCTACTTTCCAGGCTTCATCAAGGACTATGAGAAGCCTGATGCCTTTTTCCTTTGCCCGGCCGGTAAGGCGCATTTTTTCTTTGATAAAAAGGGGATAGTAGTAGTCGTGCTCAGTTAGGGGTTGGTTGCTTTTCTTAAGCCGTTCTTTTGCAAAAACTTTGACTTGGGCTTCATCCCACATGCCCATGGATATGGTTACTGCTTTTTCATTAGGGCTTCCTAGATAGTATTTGAGAATCTGTAATTCATGGGGTAGTTTTAGGGCGTCGGAATAACTTAGGTTATTGCGTAAGATATACAGGCAATAACCGCCATAAATTAATACTCGGGGGACTAGGGCTTTAAGAATTGAGTTTTTTACTAGGTGCCTGTCCATTAGTTGGAATGGGGTACGCCAGGTATTTTGGGGCGTTGAATTTACGGGAATTATGGTGCCGGCGGTTAGATGTGTGATAACAAAAGTTGCCATCAATAAAATATTTTTTTTCATAATACCATCCATGCCTAGACCTTTGAAGACATATAATTTTATTCAAACAAAAAGCGAGATGCATTTTGTACACCTCGCTCTTTGTTTAAATAGTTTAAGTTTTTATGCTTCAGCGGCTAACCAATTCCAACCCTTTTGAACATTTCCACCGATAAAGCGAATGTCTTCATAGAGAACTTTTGCAAGAATAGAGTGGATAGCTATTGAAAATACGGTTCCAGCATCAATCTTTACGCTTCCAAGCTTAAGCTTTTTGTTCCATCCTGGGTTTTGTGCTTTGTCAACCAAGGGGAGTGTTAGAGCCGTACTTTTGAGCAAGTTTTTTTCATTGTTTGAAAGAGAGTCTTCTCCACTTTCCGCTAGTTTTTGGCGAGCAGAATCAATTTTTTTGTTGTGGTTTGCTATTGCAGTATTAAGAGCCTCAAGGTTGGTACTATCAATGTCATTTGTGTTGTTGGTGTATTGCAAGTTGGGAGCATTTACTAACATTGCTTTTTCATTAGGACTTCCAAGAAGTGAAAGCTTAAGATTTAAAAGTGAGCGATATAAGCAGCTTGGACAGTTGTCAGCGAGATCTTTGTGTGACATCTGTTGTAGGCAGTAGGCAAAATAGCCTCCATAAACCGCTGTGCGCAAGAGAGCTGCGGCTACGAGTGGATTTTTTACTGCATAGCTATCAATTGCACGGAATGGTGCACGCCAGTTTATTTCTGCAGCTGCAGGTACTGCGTTGCAGCCTACTATAAGGGATGCACACAATGCTAATTTCTTGTTCATAAGGACCTCTTTCAGGTTTTAGGATTTAATCCTACGATATTAAATTCAGTTAAACGGTGGTTGGCTAAACACTTTAGATTTATAGATTACAAGTTACCGCTTGAGGCGTCAATGCCGGGGTCTCCGTTGCAACCTTTGTTTTAAGTTTTGCTACTTCTTCGATTTCATCTATTCTTAAAAAATCTTTCTTGTCAAGTGCGTCTGCTATGGCATGTATAGCATTTATATGCTTGCTTAGAAGGTTTTCTATGTCTGCTTTGCACTCTTTTACCTTATTCCAGGCGGTAGTTTGAAGTTCTTCACGGACGGTACGTGAAAGTGTTTTTAGGTCCATCTTAAAGCTTAGAGCTGTGATAGCTTCATTGTAAGCGTCTTGATAAGCGTCCTTTTGATAGGAGGTTTCATGCCCCAATAGAAGTTTTTCTGCAACTTTACCGGCTAGTTTAATCTTGCATTGTACAAAAGGGTCGAAACTTGTAGATGTTGCAAAAAATTCGTTTTCCGAGCAGGTATAATAGAGACCGTAATTGGGTTTAAATTGGAAGATTTTCTCTTGTTCGTCTGCGCTTGCTTCGGTAGCTTGCCAGTCGTATTTTTCGACAATTTTCTTTTGCGGTGTACGTAATGTGATGGATTCTAGTTTCTCAGTGGTTTCAAGTAACAAGTAGGCGGTCGCAACACCAGCTAAATAGGTACAAATGACGGTGCGTTCTTTGGGAGAGAGAGAAATTTGTCTGTGCAATCGTCTTATCACATCATTTAGAGATTCGTAGATATCATCAAAAGAAACGGGGGTGTTGTTGAGTTTGGCTCGACGAACCGCCTCTTCAATTAATTTACTAAGCCCGCTGACTGAAGTTCCTTTGGTTATTGTGCTTAATAGATCAACTTTTACATCATCTGGATTAATACCGGATTTTTTGCACAGGGTAGAAAGAATGGTTTTGCGACCTTCAGTGTTGGGCTCAAACAGCTCTATCATACAGTTTATTCGTCCAGGTCTTAAGAGCGCTTTGCTAAGTTCATGGGGACAGTTTGTTGCCCCTATAAAGAAGACTTTGTGTTGAGGGTCATTGTCTCGGTCAAGTTCATCTAATCCGTGTAAGAAGTCTTCAAGAACCGCCCAGTTACTTTTCTTCTGAGGCCCGCCTCCAATAATTCCCAATTCATCTGCAAAGATTACGCAGGGCGAATTTTCTCGTGCTCGTTGCAAGATGCCTCTAAATCCATCTGAAGAAAACAGTTCGGTTGAATCAACTATCAGGACAGATGCTCCTCCTGCAACTTGTCTGCATAATTCAATAAAGGCTGCTACGGTGAAGCTTTTTCCACTGCCAGAGGGGCCGACAACTAAGAACGAGTGACTCATCTTTATATGTGCGAAGCTGCGAGGACTTTGCAGATAGCGGCAGATTTGGTAAAAGGGTTCAAGGTCTTTACGCATGTAATCAAACAGTGGACTGTCTAATGTGATTTTCTCTCCGCCCGAATTGGTAGGCTCAAAACGATTCTCTGTTTGAGGTGTTACTCCGCGCAGTTTTGTATCGATCGAATAAGCAAGATTTTTAATTTTTGAAAGCAGGTCTAAGTTTGTATTTATGGTGGATAGAGATGCTCCTAATCCAGCAAAAGCAACGTATTTTTGCATATTTTCATTGTTAGCGAGTGAGTTTATTTTTTCTCGTATCTTTTTCAGCGGACCCTCTGGTATCCACTGATCTGGAGCAGTTAGCATGTATATTAAGAAAGCAGATGTTCCTACTGCAAGCGTTTGTATGCCTTTTCTTAAAATGCCAGTTCTATGCATCCAGTCAGAGATAGAGGTATAACTCTGATTAAACCATGAAAAACCACAGGAGCGGGATTTTTGGCAGACAGTGGCTACTAAAAAGTTAGTTTCGCGTGCGTAAAACTCTACTTGCTCAAGGGTCGTAGAAGAGGCGACTTTAGCCTGAGTGATGGTATCATAATCAAGGATAGGCAGTGTAGAAAAATTTGAATTTATCTCAGCGTCCAGAGCTCTGCTAACAAGGTTTACGGTTCGGAAAAGCGCCGCAATCTGGGGAGATGTTAAGGTTATTATAGGCTCTTGCAAAGATCTGGAGAGAATTTCTTTTGTGGACAATAACCACTCGAGTGTTTCATTTAATAGAGCGGGATTTCCAACTTTATAGAGGCTTGCAAGTTGCGCAAGGTTTTCTATGGCTGCCAAAAGGTTAGATGCATTGAGAGAAAAACTTCCGTAAAGTTCTCTTAACCGCTCGGCGTCATTTGATGATACCTGCTCGATTGTGTCTGAGCACGCATCCGCATGCAGGGTAAAAAAATTAGCGCTTGAGCACAGTATAAGCATAGAAATAAACAATGACTTTTTCATAGGAACCCCACTTTATTTAAAATCCTATTTTCTTGCTGAATTTCTTCGGCAATTGTTTCTTTAAAAAGAACAATTATGACTATAGATAGTTTTGCTTTTTTTGTCAAAAGAACTGAATATTAAATCGATTGTCTTACGTTGATTATTCTATAGTATTATACTCAACTTTAAGATTAAATGCTCTCCAAGATTTAATCTTAAAGTTGAGTTCTATGGGATTATTCTAAGTTTGTTTGCTGGTGAAAGTAGGTTTTTAATTGAAAAGGTCAAAAATGAGATATGCAACGCGATCCCGCGCGA
>CAYRPI010000028.1:0-5996 GCA_964426225.1 uncultured Candidatus Babeliaceae bacterium
TTATCTCCATCTCGAACGGCTTTCACAACTCGCTCTTCGGGAGAAAGCAGATCAGGAAAGCGGTCTCCAAGAAAATTGCCAATCTCCTCAAAATTATTTTCATAAGCCTCACAAATGGCGGCATCATCGATTAAACGAGCCTTTTTATCAACCAAGTAGCGCACCGTCTCAAGATATCCTTTCCTAGAAGCGATAATCAAAAGCTGCTCATTATTAGCATGGATATCTGCACCCTTAGACTCAAGCGTCTGAATAAGAGGCACACTAGAAACCGCGTACACAATAGGAGTAAACCCCTCTTTGTTTTTTGAACCTATTAAAGCTCCCGACTTAAGAAGAAATTGAACCATATCCTCTTTATTCTGTTGCACGGCAAGATGCAACAATGTATTACCCTCTGCATCCTTAAAATTAGCATCCAGGCCATTCTCTACAAGCTTTTTGATAACTGGCCACTCCTTTTTTTCAAGATCAGAAGGAATTCGCAATAAAAGAAAATCCTTATTACGAGGATTCGTTGCAATAAGATAATCTGCCACATCAAAAAAATCCTTTGCCAATGCTTCTCGAATCTCTCTGCCGTCTGAATGAACTTTTAAACCCCGTTGAATAAGTCCTTTAACAATAGTCATATTCCCGGCCTTAGCCGCCAATTCAAGAAGCTTACCATCATTAATCGTAAGATCAGCCTTAGCATCCGCTAAAATTAAAAAAATATCTGGCTTATTAAAAGCATACATCACAGGAGTTTCATCAAAATTATTTTTACTATTAAGATCTGCTTTTCGCCCAATTAAAAAATTAACTTGGGCCGGAAGACCCGCTTGCACAGCCAAATGCAAAAGCCTATTTCCATTATCAAAAGGCGCGTTAATATCTAAACCATCCCCAAGCTTCTCCTGGACCAACGCCCAATCTTTCTGTTCGATTGCCCTCTGCGCATCAACCATCAACACACCAGGATTTTTAGGATTAGGAGCCTTAAGCTTCTGCGCTATCGTAGTATAACCTCCCTTTAAGGCAGCTCTATACGCAGCACCATTAGATTGAACCTGTAACCGCTGTGTCAACAACCAATCAACTAATTCTTCATTCCCCGCAGCAGCTGCCTGAACTAAGATTTCATCGCCATCAATACGAGGATCTGCACCATAGAAAATCAACATCTTGGCTATCTCAGTCTTATCTCCTGCATATTCTAGAGCAGTCTTTCCCTTGTCATCCCGCTGATTTAAAACTTCGGGTGTTGTGTCTTGTGCAACGGTCTCCTTTGCCCTAAATAAATTTCCCGATTTAACCGCATCATGAAGCGCAGGCGCAAAAAGCGTAGACACAAAAAAGGTACACACAAACAGTGCTTGTAAAGCCCTCATACTCTTCTCTCCTTTTTACAGGCTTAAATTCTATTTTAAATTCCCCCGAAATCTTAATAAAACCAGGGGGTTTTAAAATAGAATTTAGTAATAATTCTTTGTTAGATATGCTCGACCAGAATCACCAAAAATCATTACCACCATATCGTGCGGCGACAATGTTTTAGAATATTCATAAGCAGCATGAGCAACAGCGCCACTAGACCCACCAACCAGAAAACCATGCTTTCTAGCTAGTGTTCTAAGCATTGCTATAGCATCCTCATCTTATACTCCAATAAACGTATCAATGCATGCTTCAACTAAATGAGGAGAATCAAAATCAACCCCTAACCCCTCAAGCTTATAAGGCTTTGGATTACCCTTTGTATGGAGGTAAGAATTTGCTGCATCAACCCCAACCACCGTTATAGCGCTATTACGCTCTTTGAGATATTTACCAGTTCCACTCATTGTACCGCAGCTACCAACCGCACCAATAAAGTGAGTAATTAAACCATCCGTCTGATTCCACACCTCAGGACCAAGACCATAATAGTGTGACCGTGGATTATCAGGATTAAAATACTGCGCAATCATAAAAGAATTTGGAGTCTCTTTATGAATACGGACGGCCGTAGCATAATAGCCCACGGGATCATCCAATTTCTCTGTTGGTTTACACGGCACCACACGAGCACCATATGCTGCTAACGTTGCTTGCTTTTCTTGGCTTACTTTCTCGGATACTGTAATAACTACGTTATAGCCTTTTATAGCACCAATCATAGCCGTTGCAATACCCTGGTTGCCAGAAGACGCTTCTATAATCGTTCCCCCTGGCTTTAATTTACCAGTACGCTCAGCCTCTGCAATCATAAAAGCCGCAGAGCGATCTTTAATACTGCCAGCAGGATTAAGATACTCAAGTTTTGCATAAATACGAGGAGGCGTTCCAAAGTTCACTGCAACTAAAGGCGTATGGCCAATCGCATGAACCAGACTTTCATATTTCATAGTAACATCCCGTAATATTCATAGATATGTGAACAATTATATAACATTCTAAGTATAAATTGCGCGACCCAAGCACCGCAGGTTAATTGCCCTTACTTTTAAAAACACAAAAGAATCAGACCAAAGGAAACAAGAAATCCATAAATAACGTTAGTATCAATCAACGTTTGCGCCGTTATACTCGTCTTAGAAATCATAGAATATTGCTCTTCTGAACAACGCGCAATCTGCACACAAGCTGCAGAAGCTGTTCGCCCCGAACTAACCCCTAGACCAAAAGTACATAAACCTATTGAAAGCGCCGAAGCCAGATAAAGAACCCCATTAATCGGCAAATCCACTGGAGCTCTAAAAAGAAGCATCATTGAAATTACTAGCGCAAATAAAACAGGCGTTTCAATAATAGCCAAACTCATAAGCGCAAAAGAAAAAATACGGCCATATGCATTACGATTTATACCAATACTTTCACACGCGCTGCCCCCAAATAGAGCAACGCCTAATGCTGGTCCTACAGCACCTACCCCCAATGCTACACCACTGGCAAGCAACTTCACTCCCTCTACTACAAATAATGCTGCCGCCGCATTTTTAAGAAGAAATAGGCCAATCATTAACCCAAAAATCGTGGGTGTCTGAGCTATGGAAAGAGAGAGGAAAAGAAGATAAGTAGTGCCCTGCGTAAAGAGAGGTTGTCTACTAGAGGCTTCAAAGGCCTTACGTATAACATAAGAAGATGCTAAGCCCACTACACACGCAGGCAGCGCTATTGCTAATGCAGCACCCAACTGCCCCAATGACTGAGGCATAGAAAAAGACCCCGCAGATAAAATCATAAAGCACATGAGCGTCGAAAACAGAGCAGCTGTTTCCGTAAGTGCTAAAGCTACCATTAAAATTTTCCCCAAAGAATCTCGCGCAGAGGGCTGAAGATCTAAAGCATCTAATGCAGCTCGGCTTGAAATCGCCTGTCCAATCGCTGTTCCGGCAATAGGAAATGTTATAGTAACAACCGCTGCAAGATAATGCACTATAGCAACTGAATTTATCATTAAACTTCTTTCAAAAACGATCCTATTTTCCCTCTGACGAAGCATGAGACTGCTCATCACCACTCTGAAGAACCATCGAAATATAGGTTAAACTGAGCGTAGCAAAAACAAACGCCTGAATAAAGGCCTCAAATAAACCAAAAAACAGCGCCACAGTAAGGTTTACGCCTGTAACAAGCGCTAATGTTTGCCCCAACCACCCAAATTTTGAAGCCGCCCCTTTTAGAAGCATTCCAATAATAGCACCTCCAAAAATATTCCCAAAAAGACGTAATGAAAGGGACATAAGACTGGAAAGCTTACTCAACATCTCAAGAGGAAACGATAAACATCCTATAACAAGATTTATAATCCCTCGAAAAATCGCCATTAAAACGGTAAAAAAAGAAATTTTACCCGAAGGGAAGAGAGCCAAGGGCATTTTAAAATAATCTAGGAAAACTGCAACGGCACCATGCGCCCGAACCGCTTGACTCTGCGTGTAAAAAAACGAAATCATACCTAATGCAAAAGTAGTATTAAGATCTTTAGTAGGCTCTTCCAATCCTGGTATAACTACCAAAGCATTACAGACAACTATATAAATAAAGAGAGATGCAACGTAATAGAAATAGGGTGCATGAAAGCGACCTATCCCCTGCGTCACCATACTTTCAAAACTCCGCAGAACAAGAACCATAATATGCCCCCCCACAGAGTCTGGACGCCGAAGCGCCCATCTACCAAGGAGAGCTAAAACTAGGATAATACCCAGTGCGGCCCATGTACAAATTAAAGTCTCTTTATTAAGAGCAAAGAAATCAGAAGTCACCCCAAACGGCGCAAGTAAATTCCACTTCTCTACATGACCAAAAAAATCGTCGCCCATGAGCTTCAGATCCCCCGTGGCTTTTAATCGTTATCAAAACCTTCGGCGCACCAAAAAAGTCCCAATTAAAACTAGGACAAAGAGCGTCCCCATGAGTATACTCCTGGGCCCCGGTGAATTCAATAGCATAAAAAGAAAAAATGCCGCAAAAACAACACGCATTGCACTCAAAATGCCCCGATTCAAAGGCGAAACAAATACTAAATCAAAGGGAATAAAATAAGCCAATGAAAAAAGAATACCCGTAATAATAGGAACAAGAATTTCTCCAATCGATATAACCACGTCTACCTCAGTTATTTATTCCTCATAATTTTACCCTTAAGTATGCATAGATTGTAAAAAACTGTCGAAAAATATGCATTACGAGTTTTAAGATAGAGTGAACTCTTGCCAAAGAAACTCATAATGCGCTAATTTCTCTATATCTATTCTTAACCCCTCATGTAAAGGAGAAACTATGAATTCATCCATTGTGCTCAATGCAGCAGGATTTGCATTTAAAAAACTGTTAAAATTCTGGTGGGTATCGATCCCCCGAATCATTGTTAACGGTTTTATAATTGGAGCCCTTGTCTTTACACTCTGCGTTGCGGGAGTCTATGGGTACGGTCTTTATGGCTCAGGATCCGCTACCTTAAAAACAATCGTACTAGCCTTTGCCACCCCTCTTATTATTACGGTCATCTCAGCTATCAGTATTGGCGTAACGTCGCTCTTTATAATTGCAGCCGATACACAGATTGCGCTTGATCTCTACGACAACCGGCCCACCCCCTTTTTTATGTTTAACCAGATTGGAAATGGCGTTATTATTCTCCTCGCAAGCATCCTTATTTCAATCGCAACCTTCTTTGCATTTTTCCTTCTAATCTTCCCCGCAATTTACCTTTCACTCCGTTGGATGTTCTCGGCCTATTCCGTTGTCGATCTACACAAAGGACCCTTTAGCGCCCTTGCCCATAGCTGGCGAAGCACTAAAAAAATTAAACGGCCCCTATTCTGGATCTCACTATTTATTGTCATAGCCATCTGCGTCAAAATATTCTTCTTATGGAAGTGGGGAAATATTGGTGCCTTAGCTACTCTTGCATCGGAAAAACCGATGGGAACATTGCAAGCCTTGCAAAATTCTAACGCCACTCTTATGTACCTTAAAACACAAAGCTCCTGGATCATCGGCACTGTAAGCCTCCTAGGCATTATCCTCTTTTCCCTAACACAGCTTTTTATCACAGGGCTTTACGGTCAGCTTAGATCAGAAAAATAAAGATTCCCTGTACTAAACGCTTATAAAAGAGTCGAGGCACCTTTATATAAAGGTGCCTCGACATATTAATTACAGGATTAAATCCTGGAAATAGCTCAAAATTTATTAAGCAAGCTTTTTGATACCGCGATATTTCCAATATTCATGGATAACCGCATTCGATCCTGTTATAACAACAAGCCCATACCGCTCATCAACGGTAGCCTTAGCAGCTTCAAAGGCCTGTGCAAACGAAAGGAACGCAGTCGCTTTCATTTTCTTGCTCTTAATATCACTAACAACATGTTCTATATTCCACGAGGTGTCTTCGCCATTCCCTGGAGTAACAGAACTGTCAACGGGACAAATAAAGACCTGCCCTGGGGTTTTCTTAAAGAAATACCTTAACGCTTTCAAGAACTCTTCATTATGCAAGGTGCTTTTTCCCGCACCGATGA
>CAYRPI010000028.1:6006-11621 GCA_964426225.1 uncultured Candidatus Babeliaceae bacterium
TAGGACGCTGGTAGTGGAAAAGACGAATTCCAAGAAGCAAGTTGTCAAGTGCATCCAAATTGTCTGCACTATCAAGCAATATAGAAGGCTTCTCTTTATCAAAAATTTGAAACTTGGATGGCAACGTATTAACGTTTTCTTTCCAAAATTGATCAATAGTTTTCTTAGGATTTAAACGAGCTAAACGCTTCGCTTCCAACGTGGGTCTTCCACGCTGGCCCTTCTGTTTTATCAAAAGAGAATCATTAACAATAGTTGTCTCATTTGTGACAGAATTATTCATATATAAGGATGAAATTCTTTCTGCAAGCGCAGCACAACGACCATGAAGCTGTTCAAAAGGATAGACCAGCTGGGAGAGTTTGCGAATAGGCATAGCCCATTGTCCACCCTGTGCAACAGTCATCTCTTCCATCAACTGAAGATGTGTTTTAATCTGATCACCAGAAACAACATGCGCACCTGGCTTAATAACTCCAGTCATTTCAATGAGCTGAGCTTTCAACTCTTCTGCCGAAACTTCAGCTTTATCAGGAGTTACACGAGTAATGGCAACCACTTTTGCTGTGCAAATGTTGACAGGATTGTGTAAACCACCTTCATGAGACTCAAGCAAAACAACATCCGCTTTCTGTTCTTCAAAGAACAAAAGCGCCATCATAGTCAAAATTTCACTGCTGTTGCAGCTCAACCCTAAGCGTTCAACAATATCAATAACCATATTCCCAAAATCAGTAAATGATTTATTAGGAATATAGGCATGATTAATAGTCATTCGCTCGTTGTAGGTCAATACATGAGGAGCAAAAAAAGCTCCCACAGAAAGCCCTTCGGACTGCAAAAGCTTAATAGCAAAATGCACCGTCAAACTTTTTCCATTGGTTCCACATACAATAACCGCGTCTCTTTTCTTAGAAATCATTCCAAGTTCACGGTCAAGAAGAGCCATACGCTCAAGGGTCTTCTTCACATCCCCTGTTTTCCAATGCTCATTAAGATAAGCAACTACCTCTTGGTAGTTACGCTGTTTTAAAGACGCCGAACTCTGTTCGCGACTTTCTTTTTTAATTCGGGACGTATCCATGTTTAATTTCTCCAAAATTCACGATCATTGGGTTTGTTTAGGGTGAAAACACTGCTTTACTTCTACAAAGACTCTTATTTAGTCTTATTAGCATTAATTTAGCACAATAAACCAAAATGTCAAACTTCCAATAGAAATTTCTACTTATTTAACGATCACCTATTGCCTAAATACACACGAAAAAGAACTTTAGACGGCTCAATACACGACTATCATGATAAAAAAATTAAATAATAAAAAAAAGAAAGTCTAAAGAATGATAGCAAGACAAAAAAACAGCGAACAGAGCCCCTAAAGACAAAAAAGCTCCAAAAGGTATTGGCGTCTGTTTATCAGCACGGCGCATCACCATAAGAATAAGGCCTATAACAGATCCTACAATAGATGCACTAAAAAGAGCTACCCATACCCCTATTACTCCAGTAAATGCTCCAATCATGGCCAAAAGCTCAAGATCTCCCTGCCCCATTCCCACACGCCCCGTCGCCCAAAAGAAAATCCCTCTAACTGCGGCAAGTAAGGCATAACCACTACCGGTCGCAACTACCGACATAAAAAGGGAGATAGGAAGGTATCCCATCCAGGCACAAAACCATCCAATAGGTATAAGTGCCACGGTAAAATAGCGGAAAATTAATAACGCCTCTATATCAGTTCTAATGGTAATAAGAAGAGCAGAAAAGAAAAGCGCGTAAGCCGGAAAAAATGGGCCTGGTACCACGCACCATAACCCCAAAAAACTTACCATCGTTAAAAACTCTATCAAAGGATAGAGCCATGAAATAGTCGCCTTACACGACCCACAACGCCCACGCAAAAAAAACCACGAAATTATAGGAAGAAGCTCATACCAGCCCAACTGTTTATCACAGTGAGGACAATGGGACCGCTTTCTAAAAAAAGGGGTTTCAAACACTAAGCGAAAAGCAACCACATTCAAAAATGAACCCCAACAGAGAGCTACTAAAGCACCCCACAAAAGCCAGAAAACTTCGACTTCAGTAAAACAACCAAACCAATTAACCAAAGCTTATTCTTCTTCCTTAACGCTTTCAATAAGCTCTTCAATCGCTATCTGCTTTGCAAGCTGATTATCAAAACGAAATACCAGCTCCGGTACATATTTCCCAGAAACTTCTCGCGCCACAGCAGCTCTCAACGATGGCTTATACAGAATCAGGCGTCCTAGCACTTTTTTAAAATGCTCTTCACCCAGATCACTGTAGAAATAAACAGTACAAATACTTTTGTTCGCATTTAGACCAATGCGATTAACAAAAACACCCTGAAGCTCTGAATCGTCTAAAGACTGTTGAGCCAGCAGTTTTGCAATAACTTTTTGAAGCAAAGACTCTCTGCGAGCTCTTTTAATTATATCAACCGGTCTCATATTAAATTAATTTGTGCGCAGCCATGCGAATCCAGTTCTGCTTGATAGCACGCATACGACGTTTGCGACGCTTCTGAGACTCTGGTTCAAAATAGATCAGACGCTTCATGTCGCGGACGATACCTTCACGCTCGCTCCGTTTTTTTAGCTGCCGTAAGGCACGTTCGATATTGTGGTCATTAACCATCACTACGAGATTTGCTTTTTTGCTCATGTAAACTATCGCGTCCTGTCGAAAAAGAGATTTAAAAAAATATTCCTATCTACTATCTTAATTTTATCACAATTCCCAGCCAGATGTCTAGGCGGGAGTGCTGCATTTTCCTCAACTTATCCAGAACTCGTAGGGTTGTTGCCTAGAAACTAAAGACAAAAGAACCCATGACTGTAGTTGGCCGATAAGTAAAACGCTGCCGTACGGGTGCTTGCCAGAATAAACCTAATTCCAAATTTTTTGAAATATCATACGTTAGTCCCGCATTAACCATGCAGGTTGACCAACAACTTTCATTTATCATTTTTTGCAAATCAATATTAGAAGTAGGAAAATTGTCCTGAGTTATCATCACCGATGTTCTAGCGGGTGGTGGGACTGCGGCTGCTGCAACAATACCATTTTGAGGCACTGACAGAGGAATCGCCCTAAGAATATCTATAGTATCTGTACAATGATGCACATACCTAAATTCTACCGATGCAGAGAAATTATCAACAAAACAAGGAGCCCAAAATCCTGCCCCAAAGCACCAATTATTCCCTGGAGTTATCTCAAGATCTGCCCTGCGCGGGAATATTCCCGCCTGATACAACTGTGTAGGTACCGGCCAATTAGCATAATTCTTACTTGAGAAAGCCGTCGCCCCACCATCAAAGCCAATCAATACCGTTTCAAAAAAATTAATAGTAAATCCGCACAAAAGACCATATCCTAAATGTCCACCATTACCAGTGGAAAGGCCGAAGAGCATGTCCGCAGGCTTTTGGGTTCCACCAAACGGCGCAACTTCCGCCTTTATAAAAGGCATAAACGCAAAAGGAGGACAATACGGTTCCTCAGAACAGGTGCAAGAAGCCGGCTCAGATGCCTGAAAACAGTGTCTCCAATAAAGACTCAACACGGCTGCCTCAACCTCTGACTTACAAAAATGATTAAAGGAAAGCCCCAGGGCATCCCCTATCTTTTTAAGCTGCGCCGGCTGCATAAGAGCCTTAATGTCCGCATCTCCTCCGGTAGTAGGAGTAAAGGTCCCCGGGCACTGCTGCGCCTGGGCAATACTAACCGCTATAGACGCCCCAATATCAAAACAAGAACAAAAATCAAACTCGAACCTTCCTCCATATTTTCGATATTCAATAGGAACCGACATGCTTCCTGTCAAAGGGTTTGTCCCTGCATATAATGCAGGATCAAACTTATCGGCTGTCAACGGTGTCTGAGTAGCATAAACCAAAAGATCCTGAATACTTGCATTGGTCGTGGGTGCACCGGCCACAGAGGGTAACGTTACAGTACTTCCACCCTGCTCAGCATAAAACAGACCTAAAACATTCCATTGCCCATAGATGTTCCCAATAGGAACGTCGCTAGGACCAATCATACTTGCCTGAGTAGGCTGAGTACCATAAAATTGCCCATCATTATAATCACCTGCCCAATAGGCATTCTGCCTAAAGACAGAACCAGAAAAACGAACGCGATAAGCCTGATCACAATCTTCAAACGCTGTAAACGATCCATAAGGATTTGCAGCTGTGAAAACCGGATAAGGATCCGTACGAGAATAGAAACTATATCCAAAAATAGACTCTGGCATAGTCAATAGTGCTATCAAGACGCTTACAAAACCTATAAAAGTTTTGCTTAAGAAAAGGCGTTTATCCATTAAAATCCTTTGGCCCAAAGTTATAACCAGGACGTAAACTTTTGTGTTATGGTACAATTTTTTTTCACGTTACGTCAACTCTAACGTGGCGATTTGTTGTAGGTTTAGAAACAATCTCAAACTCCAAAAACCCCAAAAAGCCCGCAGATAAAAATAAGCGCTGCCCCAGAGAGCCCCGCAAAGGCCAACTTTCTTTGTCCTTGCACCCTCGCCTCCTTCAATGTCAGAAGCGGAATTATAGCCGCCGCATAAGCCGTAACAATTCCCAAAGACGTCAAACTGAACATTAGAGAAATACTGGTAAAAGAAAAGGTACTTACTAACGATAAAAAACCCATCAAAACTAATGCGTTCATTCTACTTAAACGCCCCATTCTCAGAGACATACGACTACTTGTATCTGCCACCAATGAGCTTATCGCAAGCAACATCGCCTGTATCGTCCCTGCAATGGTAATGATAATTGACCAATGGATACCAGACACCAACCATTTATGTGCAGGAAATTCTGCTAACAATGCTGCAGAAAGCGGTGTTGCACTACTGGAAAAAAGCGCCCGAGGCAAAGCCAACATAACAGCAGCTGTAAACACAAAGTAAACTACTCCCGTAATAACTATGGTAGCAATAATAGCCCGTGGAATATTTTTTTGTGGATCTTTAATGGAGGTAAAAAGAGAAGGAATGGCCTCAAATCCAAAAAACCCAAACACCACCGTTTTTATTGCTATAAAAGCACCACCAAACCCAAAAGGTGCTAGCGGAGTTAAATTAGAAAAACGAGCCTTGGTAAAACATAAGGCAGTAATAAGCACAATCGGCAAAATCGTCAGCACAACCAAAACCACCTGACTAGCCGCCGTGGCACGATTACCTGCAAGACATAACAGAGTTAATCCCCCTATTAAAATCCCACCCCACATTTGAGACCCAAATAGCGGAAAATAAAGCGCTAAATAACTACCCGCAATCTGTGCAAGAAGTCCAAGCGCTATGGTCAACCCTGCAACATAAAGCAGCATCGCTCCACTACCGCCCCACTCTCCTGCCCACAACTTTGGATAACTATAAAAAATACTATCGCTTGGATAAAGCTCTGCAACCTTCGCCAACGCAAGCGCCATAAACAGAACTGCTGCTATAACAAAAAGATATGATACTAAACCAATCGCTCCCGCTTGAGTCTGCAATACCGCAGGCGCGGTAAAGATTCCGGCTCCAATTACCGCATTCAAACCTATTATTACCGCCATGGGAA
>CAYRPI010000028.1:11631-16013 GCA_964426225.1 uncultured Candidatus Babeliaceae bacterium
TTCATCTGCTATCCTATTAAAAACCGGATTTAATCCTCCGGAATTAAACCTTAAAGATTAAATCTTTTTTACAAACCATTTTAACAGAGAAAGTATATGGCCTTCTGCTCCTATTTTCAAGCAAAGATCCGCAAGCATGACACCTGGTTCTTTGTAGCAACCTTGAGATTTTATGAACATCTTGCCTTCGACCGTACCTTAGACAAAATAAGTGGAACATTCGAATTTTTCGTCCCTGAAGGCAATGAGCAAGCCTTTATCCGTTTTATGCAACGCCATGAAAAAACTGGACTTGTCTCTGCTTTAGTTCAATTGCCCAATCGCCTCTTAGATCCTAAGGAAACAGTTTAACTCTCAGCCCGCCAAAACGGCAAGTCGCTCACGAATCTCTTTCAGATCAAGCAATACACCCAATTGCGGCATTCCAAGCCCCGTGGGAGAACCCGTAAGAGCAAGCCGCAAAAGAGAAAGGACCTCTTTCAACGGGCGTTTTTCTTCTTTAGCCTTATTTTTGATACCATCTAAAAGTTCTGCTCCTGTAACCGCAGGCAATGATAGAACCGCTTTAAAAAAGGGTTTATGAGACTCATGGTTAAACGATTTAGCCAATTCTATAGAAAAAGCCGGCCGTTCAAAAACAAAACGTAACAGAGTGGAAACATCTTTTAAGGTGATTATCTCATCCCGGATTGGATCAACCAACGCCTGGATCTGCGCAAGAGAATAATTTTTAGTAACAGGGTAAACAGCGTGCAAGAAGGGCTGTATGCGTTTGGCTCGTTCTTCCGAAGAGACCCGAACCATCCACTTATGGTTTAACCATTGTAGCTTTTCTACATCGTAACGCACTTGACTTGCAGCCCCAAGATGATCAAATCGCACAGCCTCAACCAACGTATCAAAATCCATTATCTCTTCTTCAAACGAGCTGCCCATAATCCCTAGATAATTAATAATAGCCTCCGGCAAAAAACCGCTATTACATAAATCCCCAAGAGATGAGCCAAAATCCCTTTTAGAGAGCTTTTTACCATCCGGACCACAGAGCAAAGGCATATGGTAAAAAAGAGGAATAGATACCCCTATGGCCTTATAAAGAGCCGCTTGCATAGCAGTATTCGACAGATGATCGCCTCCTCGAATGACATGCGAAATCCGCATATCCACGTCATCTACAAAGTTGGCAAATATAAAGGTAAAGCTTCCATCAGGACGCGTGAGCGTAAAGTCAGAAAAATGGCTAAAGTCAAAAGTAACGTTTCCATGCGCCAGGTCTTTTATAGTAGCCGTTCCTTCAGGCAGCTTAAAACGCCAGACAAAAGGACGTCCCTCTGCCAAAAATGCATCAATTTCTGCAGGAGAAAGCTTTAAGGCCGCACGATCATAGCGCGGAGGCAGCCCACGAGCAACCTGCCGCTGCCGCTTTTCTTCTAATTCTTCATGCGTCTCAAAGCAACGGTAAACAAGACCTTTTTCAAGAAATCGCTCAAAATATTTTTGATAAATGTCTGCACGCCGAGACTGAAAATAAGGGCCCTCATCAAAGGCCAACCCCAACCACTCCAAATCTTTTATAATTTGAATACCTGCGGGATCAACCTCCCGAGACGCATCCGTATCTTCAATACGCAAAATAAATGTGCCCTTATTCTTTCTTGCAAAAAGTGCATTAAATAAGGCTATACGAACATTTCCTATATGCATTAGCCCCGTTGGAGAAGGAGCAAATCGAACGCGTACGTGCTCGTGTTCACCCTTTATATCAGTCATCATACATCACCATTCTTGGTTAAAATTGTTAACTAATCTAGTATAACAGAACCCATTATAAGTCTATTTTCTATCTATATCTGTTTAAATTATAAGTTCATTGACAGTTGATCATACGATTTGATACGTTCTAAAACAGATAGACTGTAGCAGGGTGCTACAGCTTTTTGGGAGAGTAGCAATGAAGAAGTGTGTTAAAATAACCCTTTCTGACGTTCTTGAGCCGCATGCGCTTTATGATGCATTAAAAAAAGGCGCTTCAATGGACGAGATTGAAGGGGTAATCGAAGCGGTAAATCCAGACATCGTAGAAATTATAGTTTCAGGAGCAAAAGATGCTGTTGATAAATTTGTTAACGAAGTAGATGGCGTAATTATAACGTACAATCTAAACTCCAGCCACCACGTAAAATTTATGGTTGAACCATTTTTTAAAAACGAAGACTTCCGCGGGATAGTGCGCTTTCTTAGAAAAGGTTCACTAAATAGAGCCTAATCCCCACCCCCTTTACCCCTCTTTTTGTCCCAATCTTTTTAAGTTCTAGACAAATTTTTTTTGCCAAATTACCATCAAAACCCCTAGTTTTCAAAGGTAATTTGGCAAAATCAACCGTTCCAACCCCTTGACAAAAGAACTATTTTCGTAGATTATAATCAAGATTAAAACAAGATTTTTTTTAAAATTATCCTTCTAGAATTTTACAATTTAAAAACATCCTGTTGAAAAAATCTTGCGCCTGGATAGAATGGAGGATTTCATTGTGGTTTCTTGCTTCTAAAGCATCTATGACATAAATCTATTTTAGATAAAAAACAAGGGTTACTCACATGTTTATAAAAAACATTAAAAAATTTATTGTTGTTGTACTACTTGGTGGAATACTTATTCAACCGCATGCGCTTTCAGCTGCCAACAATTCTCCAACAAAAATTGGCCGCGCATCTATAGCAACAGCTTTATCTACAGCAGCTCAAAACGCCAAATTAAAAACTATACAGGCCCTTGTTCAAGCAGGCAAAACAACCGTCAAATTCTCAAAATTAATAGGTTATGGTTATTTAGCCTACAATAGCGCTTGTGCAATGTTAATATTTGGAGGGCTTTCTGCAGGCGCTCTACTCTATACAGTCGGCCTTGCCCGTGACCTCTGGCATATCTATGGTATAACACCCTTAACTATGAATCCCTCCACTTTAAGTTCTTTTCAAGAAAACCCTCTTCCCTCTGTCCCAGTAAAACAAGGGCACCCTATTGATCATGTCAAAAAACAGTGGGCCTCAGCACTCTTCAACTATTCCGACTATTTACAAGAATTTTCAGAAAATAGCACCGTATCTCAAGAAGCCCTAAACGCTATAAAGGATGCTCTGCCTGATGATTGCCTTAATTCCGTAAGTTGGGATTTATTGGCACACGTAGGAAACAGACTCTCACAACAAAATATTGCTCCAAAAGAAATAACCGCCGCCACTACCGAAAAAATAATACGTGAGTTTAATTACGGAACCGATCTTTCAGAACTCTTTGCCTTAGCAAATTTCTTGTCTTTACCAGAAGGTATTATAAAAGGGATTCTTAACTGTATAGCCCAAGACCTTGCATCTAACGCCTCAGAAAACCTTAATAACCCAACAATAGGCACCTTAGTCAATGAAAAACTTGCAAACAGAAGTGCATTAGAAATATCAATTCTTCGTCCCCAAGGTCGACTACTCCACGTTCCCAATACCGGTACTTACAAAGAAGATAACAGTCTATGGCCTTCTATAAACCTTACGCAAACTAACGCGCCTGAAAGCAGCCTAGGCTGCTTCATTGTTCCACCGGCAAATGCAATTGCAAACGTACTAGCAGGAAATCCAATAGTCATAAACCAAAATAAACCGGCATTCCGCGTCAATTCGCTATCAACATCTCAACAACAATGGGTATCTGAAAAAGACTTTCTGATCCTCGACTCTCAATTTAGAACCATTAGAAAAATATCTAACCTAGACTGGAACAACGACAACTGTTCACTTTCCCTAAACGCCGATGCTACATTTTTACTACGAAAAAACGCTGCAAACTCTTATGTCCTGCATGACGTTTCTGGGAGAAACAACCCTCCTGTTGATAGACCCTTAGCTATGTCCACGGTTGGAGACACCTTAGACTCAGCGTTTCTTACAGAAGACGGACGCTATGTTAGCTTAGCCGGCCATAGTTTTGGTGCAGGGGGCATAAACCCCAATGTTTGCGAAATTCGTAGGATACGAGACAATGCTCTTGTTTTTTCACATCACATTAATAATCCGATCAACCCGCTTAACCCTAATTGGCAACCCCAACAAGCAGTCGTTAGTCCCGACGAAAAATTCGTTGCCCTATCTGATATCGCAGGAAATTTTGAATTATGGTTATGTAAAGATCAAAACAACATTATAATGACATGTCCGACTCTGACTTGGTCAAGCAGTAATTCTGCAATAGCGAGTGTCAGTTCAACAGGTATAGTCACTGGAGTGGCCGCAGGAGGTCCGGTAAATATAACTGCATCTGGAGGAGGACGTAGTGGCAATGCGACAGTAATTGTCATGGCCATTGTAGGAACCAGTACATTCAATGTAAC
>CAYRPI010000029.1:0-426 GCA_964426225.1 uncultured Candidatus Babeliaceae bacterium
TATAAGACCTGTCACTCCTCTTATCTCCGGTTATGCAACGTATCGCTTATGTAACCGATTCAAGGTGCCGCAAAATCCTTCAAAGGTAGCGGCTTTATTTGTAGGATTGTTACACAGTGGATATATCTTTGCAACACGAACCCTGCATACGCGAATTTTATTATTGGCGCGAGACAAAAATAATGAGTGGAATGCATTACTTTCTAATCACGAACCTTCTAGAAATATATTTTCTGAGTTTTCATCTCTTGCGACTCCAGGAAATTTTGAATATGAGGTTAAAGAAGGCCTCTCTAAAGAAACCTGTAAAAAATTTACGCCCTTAAAAACGACCGTTAGGAGTAAAGAGAAGGGATTGTTTTCTGCCTTTGCCGTTGTGACAGCAGATACATTTATAAATAAAACGGCTATTTCTGATATTCAAAC
>CAYRPI010000029.1:436-2651 GCA_964426225.1 uncultured Candidatus Babeliaceae bacterium
TATGTTGGGGTTGCCATTATCGGAAAAGTTCTTTTTAATGCAGGATATAAAGTAGGCATAATTGCACAACCTGATATTCAAACAGATAAAGCATTCCACTGGATGCCCGTAAAAAAACTTATAAGTTGTGGTAGTAATAGGCGTGTTGGCCATTTTCACTTTGGAATAAACAATGCGCATATGGGAGGACTTTCACCTTCCTTTATAGAGCGAATGGGAATATATAAAAACAATATCATTACAGCAATACGTACAACAGATCCAAGCGCCCAGTTCCCCGTTGTTCCCGAAGAACTTGCGTCAGAGATATAAACACAGGATTTAATCCTGGCAAGGGAGGTTATAATCATGAAAAAATCAAGAATTTTTTTGATAAGTATTCTTTTGTTTTCAGCCCCCATAAAGGCTTTATCCTGGGATACTCTAACTACAAGCGCTACCACGAGTTATAACCTATTACGGTGGATTATGCCTCTGGTTACAAGTAGTTCGACATATTATGCTCTCAATTTCTATAAAACGCCTCCTCTAATTAAAAGATTGGCAGCCTTTGGGGTAGGGTTATTACATGGTGGGTACACTTATGCTACCCGTCCTTTAAAAGCATCCGTTTTTTTTATTGCTAAAAATAAAAGTGGTGAATGGAATGCCCTTTTAACAAATCATTCTCAATCATCCACAGATAATGTTTCTACTCATAACCCTAATGAATTTTCTGAATTTACAGTTCAAACGTCCGGTGCCAATCTATACAATGATATCCCCCAAGCTATTTTAAATGAAACTAATAATACCCTTGACCCTAATTATATGCATATAGCAGGGGGGTATATAGGATTTTCATCAGCATTCATTATTGTAGCTGCTAGAAACCACTGCGCCTCGAAAAATCTGCCTCCCCATACGGATGGTAAAATTTTCTCATGGCACCCTCTTGAAAATCTTGTTGAAACGGTACGTCAAAATCAACGATATCAATGGGATTTTGGAATAAACAGATATCGGAAAGGACAAATTTCTAATTCTTGCAAAAACACTCTTAGATTACACCATGAAGGCATCAAAAAAGTGTTGTTCGATTTAGATTTGCGTCAGAGAGAGTTTTTACAACGGCCAGTATAATCCTGAAGTCGATTTAAATGTTGTTGCGTTGCATAGGCTTGAGGCAAAAGTGCAATTAACGTGGACGCTTGATAATTTCCCTCAAGATCCGCTGCAATAATATCAATGTCTTGATTATCAATCTGATAAAATTGATATAAATATTGTAAACAGACACCACAAGGGTATGTCTTAGTTGTATCCACCGTTACAAGAGCTCTAAACTGATAGCAACCATTAATAATTGCATGGTTAATAGCATTCTGCTCCGCACAGGAGCCCAAACCCATTATAATACTTTCGATATTACAACCACCAAAAATTCTGCCATCAGCTGTTAAAACGGCAGCTCCGATAGGGTGCTCTGACCGCAAAACAAAGGCGCGCTCCCTTGTAAGGCGCGCCTCTGCAATAAGTTTCAGGATTAAATCCTGTTTATTTGTGTTAACTACCATCTCTAGAGTGTGTAGAGTTCAACGCGGCGATTAGCAGCCTGTTCTTCAAGACACCCGGTTGTTACTATAGGCATCTCAAAACCGCGGCCCACTACTTTTAGTTTTGCGCTTGAAATACCATGGTCTATGAAATATTTTGCAACGCGTTGAGCACGTTTTTCTGAAAGAATCATGTTATAGGCGGCTGAACCTGCAAAGCGACAGGCATGTCCTTCTACAACAACGACCTTACCCTCTTTTTCGGTGGCTTTTTTGACTGCCTTTAAGTTTTGTTCAAGTGCAGGTTCTTGAGCTTTCTTGATTTCATAACGATCAAAATCAAAGTAAATAGCTTTAAATCCGTATCGTGCTTGATCTGCACGTTTGCTTTCCCAATGACGATCCTCTTCTTCTTGTTCAACAAGACGCATCTTTGATTCTTGTTTGACGGCAGAAGGAGCGAAGGTGCTTTCATCACCATCTTCTTGGAACACAAACTGGTCTACATCATCTTCTAAAAAAAGACTTTTCTTACCGGTCTCGTCAACACCATCTTGTTTGCCCTTATGCTCTTCACCCTTAATTAGAACGGGTTCTTCTGTGCACGGACGTTTTGCCGTCTGTTTTTTGCGGCATGCAGGAGCCAGGACAAGTAAGACGAGAAGTAAAGTTAACACACG
>CAYRPI010000029.1:2661-15842 GCA_964426225.1 uncultured Candidatus Babeliaceae bacterium
AAAGTAATCTCCCATAGAGCATAAAACTAAACCTATCATTTGCAACATTACCACAAGTGTACCGGCATTTCCAGAAGTTTTCTTGTTTCCCACATATTTTATGGATTAAGTTTCAGAGAAATTAGAATAGACTTCAAAAATTAGGCACAAGTGCTATTTTCGTTTCCAGGATTAAATCCTGTTTTGGCTTTTTCGAAAATAAGACCTTCTCTTATGTGCACCGATGAAAATAAAAGGCTGAAATTGGTAGAAGAGTAGAGGGTGTTAATTTCATTATATATGGCCATATTGAAATTCATGGGAAATAATGTATACTGGATTTCAGTGAAGTATGTTAAAATGAATAGGGGAATTTATGCGGAAAGTCGGAACGTATCGCACCTTGGGGACTTTAAATTATTTTATACCTTCACCTTTGCCTCCAGCAGACCCGCAATTGGAATTAACTTCTGAAATTATGTCTTTATATGGTGAAGCTAGTTTTGCTTTGGGGCAACTGAATGAAATGTGTTTAAAACTCCCAGATCCCAAACGTTTTATTAAGGCTTATGTCATTAAAGAAGCTCTATTGTCTTCATCTATTGAAGGAATACATACTACTCTTTTAGATGTCTTTACATATTTACCAGGATTAAATACTACTTTTGGGGAATCAAAATCTGATTTTAAGCCTAATAAAGATACACAACTTGTTCTTAATTACACAAAGGCGTTGGATGCTGCATTAGATCTTCTTAAAATAGAGGGATTACCTCTTGCACAGCGTGTTATTTTGAGGGCGCATGAAGCTTTAATGTCTGGTGGAGAAGGGGAAAAATCAACACCAGGCATATACCGAAAACAATCTGTGCGTGTAGGGGATCTTATACCACCTCCTGCTCAAGAAATACCAAATCTTATGGGTCAACTTGAGGTGTTCATAAATGAGCCTTCTGAGATGCAAGTATTGATTAAAGCGGGACTTGCTCATGTTCATTTTGAAATGATACACCCTTTTTTAGATGGTAACGGTCGTATTGGACGGTTATTGATTGTGTTGATGCTTATTGATAATGGATTGCTTGGGGTGCCTATTTTATATCCTTCTTATTATTTTAAAAAGCATCATTTTGAGTATTATCAAAAATTGGATTTGGTGCGTACGCAGGGTGATTTTGAAGGGTGGATTGCTTTTTATTTGAAGGCTATTAGAGATAGTGCTCGGGATGCTTATATTCGTGCTAAAGAAATTGAAGCTCTAGAAAGTACACTTAAAGATATGGCACAAAATGATCCTCGATTTGCAAAAATGCGGGAGACGGCAACGCGGGCTCTTGATTTTCTTTTTTCACAGCCTGTAACGGGTATCGCTGGTATGAGTCATAGTTTAGGGAAAGCATACAACACCGTTAGTAATATTTTGAAAGAATTTGTTGCGCGTGGGCTTGTGTCTGAACATATTATCCACAAGCGTAACAAGCTTTATCGGTTTGAACCCTATCTTGCATTACTTGAAAAAGAATATTGACACTGGTGATGTAAAAGTGATACACTGTGTTAAATATTAAACCTATTATGGTTTGGTTGAATTTATAATTTTAGAGGGTGTTATGCCGACGAAAAATCCGCGCATTAATGTTACTTTTGATGAATCTGTTGTTGTTCTTTTGGCGCAGTTGGCTTTACATGAAAAAAAATCAGTTTCAAGTATTGCAAAAGAACTAATTTTGGAGGCCTTGGAGCGTCGCGAAGATATGGCGTTGAGCAAACTTGCAGAAGTGCGTGATGCTAAAAAAGTGAGTAAGCGTACACATGACGATGTTTGGAAATAACGTGTATGGGATTGGATATATGGTCTGTGTTTTGAAAGACGATATTCCATCTCTTACACTACCAGTACGAAATCTCATTAAATCTGCCATCGAAGAACGTCTTATGGTGGACCCCATTGCCTTTGGAAAGCCACTAAGATATAGCTTAAAAGGATATCGCCGACTTCGCGTTAGCGATTATCGCATAGTTTATAGAATTGAAGCTGCACGCAACACTGTTGTTATTGTTGCTATTAAGCATCGTAAAGACGTTTACGATGAGTGAGATTACAAAAGGGTTGAGACAGTTATGATAGACATATTAGAAGGCATTATTCGCCACATAGATGAGCAGAATGTAGTTCTTTATGTTGCACAGGGTGAGAGTGCAGGCATAGGTTTTTCCATTCAAATTCCCGATACAGAGACTCTTGTGGTCGGTAAACCTGCACTGTTGCATACGCACTTACATTGGAATCAGGACCAGGGACCGTCTCTTTTTGGATTTTTGAATGAACGAGATCGTACAGTCTTTTTACTTATCATCTCTTGTTCTGGGGTAGGGCCTAAACTTGGCCTTGCAGTGTTAAAGCAACTTTCGGCTTCTGCGTTTGTTGCAGCGGTTGTTGCAGGTGATATTAAAACGTTGAGTAGTGTGAGTGGCATTGGTGCTCGCAAGGCAGAAAATATAATTGTGAATCTAAAAAATAAGGCATCGCAACTGGTTGAAAGTGGCTTTGATGTGGGTGTCCAAGGAGCCTGGGCTCGTACGTTAACCGAAGTCTCTAGTGCATTAGAGGGATTGGGGTATCAGTCGTATGAAATTACAGGGGCGCTTAATTTCTTAAAGGGACAAGATGCTCCGCAAGACCCTTCTATAGCTATTTTATTAAAGAAAGCACTTTCATTCTTGGTGCAGCAGCGGGGAAAGTAAGGCGCTATGTTAATGCACTTATTGTTGGTCGTATAGGACTCGTTAAAACACGCCCCAGATTTATTAAGAATGGTGTAACGGTTAATTTTTGAAAAAGACTTGAGGGAGCATAGATTCCCTGTTGTTTTCTCTTTATAACTTGAGACAGAAATAATATATTTGTTGCTAAAAATACCCCACCCTGGGTTAGGGTGTCATAAAATGTATATGGTTTGTTGCATAGATTAGGTTCTCGAGCACCGCGATATGCCTTTAGGCCATAGGCGCAGAGTGGTAAGATGCCTGCTATGTAGTCGATTGCCTTGAATTTATTTATACGATGATAGGATAAAACTGCAGGGAGAGAACAGAGAATTGCTTCGTCTAAAGCTAGAGGTTCACAAAATATTTCATTTAATGCCCCTATAAGACGCATGGTTGTGCGCCCTTGCCACCCCATAAGATCAAGAAGTCGTGGTTGAGTTACTGGGTTAATTGGAGCGACAGGTGGAAGTACGTTTGTTTGTGCTGGAATAGTTAAGCCAGGGGCTTGTGGAAGGGTTACATCTGCACCATCGTCTGAACTAGTGTCTGATTCTTCATCCAGGCTTGCATCGACGTCAGCTTCTTCTTCGATGAAATCTTCTCTTATGCGGTCAATCTGTTGTTGTAATATTTTTTGTATTTCCATGAAGGTAGCATTTTTTTTGGGATAATTTTTGGCACAATCTTCAACCAATTTTATGGGCGTCTGGTTCGTGTCTTTTGTTTTTATTTCAGGGTCTGCGCCGAATTTTAAAAGAACTTTTACGGTTTCAATACTCCCACTAGTTATAGCGGCATGCAGGAGGGTGTGAGAGTCTCCAAAGTGTTTATTGATAAAATTTTTTGTTATTTTTTTGCCAGAATATTCAAATAAAAGGCGAACAATGTTGTGCAACCCACGTCTTGAGGCTTGGAAGAGGGGAGAGGTTACGGTAAATAGGCCATATGATTTACTATTTCCGATATCCAAATGAGCTCCATTAATAAGTAGGTATTCAATAATCTGTTCAAATTTTGGATTTTCTGTCTGGAAGGTAATAGCTAGGTCGAGAGGGGTCATTGAGAGGGCATTGAGACCATTTAGGAATATTTCTTCGAAAGAGAGGTTTCGCTTTTCCCCAAACGCAGTTTGATAGCATTTGATTATTTTCTGGTCGATCTGGTGGAGCGAGAGTGTTTGCAGTTGTTGTGCTTCTATTCTCATGGCATCCACAAGAAGCTTAACCAATTCTAGGGTACATTTTTTGCTTTGTAGGGCAAGGTTTAGAGGACTGTTACCCTTGCGGTCCGGCATTAAGGCATTGGCACCTAGTTTGAGACACTGAGCTACAGCCTTTTCATCTGCATCTGCTGCAGCAAGGTGTAAAAGTGTCATGCCTTTGTAACCATACAGTGTTTTATTAACATTATTTATATTTATTGAGTTGAGATCAAGGTTGTCTTCATCATTCATAGCTAGCGCTAAAGGGGTGAAAGAAACCGCACACAGGCCACCTAATAGGGCAGCGAAAAACATTTTTGTATTCACGATAAACCTCCGTCCATTATTAAAACTTTGGCTTAGTATCGCGGTTTTTTGCGTTTTTGTCAACTGGCCCTATTAGCCTTTGCCACCCCTGTAGGGCTGACGCCCTATCCTTCGATACAACCCTTCGGGTCACTTCCATCCGTCGCTTACGTGGGTAATGACTTTGAAGTGTCACTCAGCTATGGCGGACAGGCAGGACGAGCGGGGTGGGGCATGGATTCACCACGTCTGGTCGTTCTCGTGCAAAACCTTGTTTTACAATAAGATCGATAAAGTCCATAGGTTTTATTCCAATTTCAGCGGCTTGATGAAATAAACAGGTGGCTGGTGTTAATCCTGGAAGTGTGTTTATTTCTAAAATTACCACTCGTTCTTTTCCCGTAGGGCTTTGTGCGTCTGTTTGATAGAAGCAGTCAATACGTGCATAACCCTTGCACCCAACGGTTTGAAAAACATCTTCTACGGTTTTTTGAATTAGGGCAATGGCCGTGGCCGGTAGATTTGCAGGGGTCTGATTTTCTCCTGCTCCGGGAAGAAATTTTTCTTCAATAGTAAGAATGCCTTTTGTGGCAATGGATTGGCTAGGGGGGAGCGCATATGGTTTATCATTGCCAAGAACTCCAACGGTAACCTCGGTCCCTTCGATTAATTCTTCCACTAGGGCATCTTCTTTACTCTGGAAGATTTTCTCAAGAGCTTCGTTAAATTCTGCGTTGGTTGACGCGCGTTGCACCAAAACGCTGCAGCCATCGTCGTGCGGTTTAATAATTACAGGAAAGGCTAAGGGACAGGTTACATTCTGGTTTGAATGCATTGTTCTGTTCAGAAGAACGTGCTGTGGGATTGAAAATCCACAAGAATCTAATAACTCATTAGTGCGATACTTGTCCATGCAAAGAGCACTTGCAAGAACCGGTGATCCATTAAATGGTAGCCCTAGCATTTCAAGGGTGCCTTGCACGCAACCGTTTTCACCTTTTCCGCCATGCAGACCAATGAATATGAAATCGAATAATTCAGGTAATTTTTGCCAAGGCACGTGCATAGAAGGTTCTAGAAGCTCTTCAATTTCAGCTGTTTTATTGCGAACAAGAAGCCGTTGAGGGATAGCAAAAAGTTCATCTTTGCTGTTCATAAAAAGGGCTGTTGTAACATACTGGTGTGGAGAGAGTTTATAGCAGACGTTGCGACCAGATTCGAGTGAAATTTCTTTTTCGTTTGAAGAGCCGCCTAATAAGACGCCAATGCGAACGCGTTTGTGGATATGTTCATTAACAGGCTTTTCTGTTTCCATAAGACTCTCTGTTTTCAGGATTAAATCCTGTTCTTCTAGCATTTTATACGCATGTAACTCAGTCTCAATAAGATGGTTGATAAAGCCTGTATGAGTCATATCAATCTCTGCGGCTTGCAAGAAAGCATAACTTGAGGGACTCATTCCAGAAAAACTGTTAGGGTCGGTTATTGCTATGGAACCATCTTTTAATAAAAAGCCATCAATGCGTCCAAGATTAGTAAAACCCAGGACATTCATAACGTTAACGGCGGTCTTCTGGATGGCGTCTAACTCTTCTGGCGTGCATCGTGCAGGGGTATGTTTTTCTGCGCGACCGGGCATATATTTTTGGTCATAATCAAAGAGCGAAGAGTTTTCTTCCACCACAATTTCGGTGGGAGGGAGAGGTTTTAGTGTACCGGTTTTAATATCCGTTATAACGATGCATGAAAACTCCATGCCTATAAGCATTTCTTCAATTATAATGGGCTGAATTCTCTGGGGAGAGATTAGACTAGCTTTTTTAATCGCCGGAATAAGCTCACTGAGGTTGTTTACTTTGGTTACGCCAAAACTTGAGCCCTCATTGGATGGCTTTACAATAAGCGGGAAGGCTATTTTTTCATGTAGTAATCGTTCTTCGAGCAGATTGATAGTTGATGTTATGGCTGCAATTTCATACGGATGCAGAGTAAACCCTTTTGCTACGCGGATATTGGCGGCCTTTAAAAAGTTCTTTTGGATAGATTTATCCATGCCTAATGCACTGGCAAATACTTTGGAGCCAAAGTAGGGGATCCCTAAGACTTCAAAAAACCCTTGAATGCATCCATCTTCTCCATAGCGTCCATGCATAGCAATAAATGCAAAATCGATTCGACTTTTTAGATTATCCCATGAGATAGGTTCGGCTTCTGTTGCTAGACGGTGCTCAAAATCTGCCGTTTTTCCACGATGTAAAAATCTCCAGGGCAGAATAAAGAGAGCGCCGGAAGCGGTTTGGAAAATCGGAAGGAGGTTATAGCGAGATGTATCTAAATGATCACTTATGGTGCGGCCTGAATTGAGCGAAACTTCGCGTTCAATAGATCTTCCACCCATAAAGATCCCCACACGAAATGAGTGCATGATGGTTGACCTTAAATAGTTTATGAGGTTATGGTATATGCATCTATAAGTTTAGCATGTTTCAGGATTTATTCCTGATTTTTTATTTTACCGTAAAAGTCTGGGGGAGAGATGGGAAAAAAAGAAGAAAATCCTGCATGCGGGCTTCTGTGGATTGACCTTGAAATGACCGGTCTTGATTCGACGCACGATGTTATTCTAGAGATGGCACTGGTGGCGACCGATCTGCAGCTTAAGAATAGACAAGGGGGCCCTTCTGTGGTTATTCATCAACCTGAAGAAGCGCTATCGACAATGGATGCCTGGTGCTGTAAGCATCATGCGGCGTCGGGTCTTTTGGATGCCGTTCGAGCGTCGACCATAACTGTTGAAAAAGCAGAAGAACTGGCTCTAGCCTTTGTTGAACAATATTGTTCTAGCAATCGCCTTCTTTTTGCGGGGAATACCATATATCAAGACAGGGCATTTTTGGCGCGTTATATGCCACGTTTAAATGCTAAGGGGCACTATCGACTTGTGGATGTCTCTTCTGTGAAGGAGCTTGTTGTAGCTTGGTATCCTAATGATCCTATGGCACGCTTTAAAAAAGGGAAAGCGCATAGAGCTTTAGAGGATGTTTATGAGTCTATAGAAGAGTTGTGCCATTATCGTCAGAATTTTTTTGTATAAGCGATTAGAGGCTTTTCTCTGGCTTTTTTTCTGCATTTGTTCTTCCAGTAAATAAAAAAGTGTGATAGGATAATGCTTTAAATCTATGGAAATTATGGATGGAGGATGTCCTATGGAAAAGATTTCTTTGCGTATTTTATTATGGCTCTCTGTTGCTGGAAGTGCGGCTTTATTCACGTCTGTTGAGGCTCTTACGGTTGGGCAGGTTTTGCTTGCTGGACCTCGAGCGGTAGGGCGTATGGGAGCGGCTACCTTTAGAGGTGTTATAGCGGTTCCAAAGGCTATGTATTCTGGGGCACGTACTCTTGTTGTTCAGGGTGCTACGGTTTCTAAAGATGCTTTTATTACTACCCTTCAAGTTCCAGGTCATCTTGGTGCTTTTGCCAAGGATGGTGTTCTAAAGACTTACTCCTTTTCGCGGCAACATCCTCTAGCCGCGTCATTGACTGCTCTTTCTATTGGGGCGGGACTTTTATTTTTTGCACGACAGATGGGCGCTCCAAGTTGGATTGAGCGAAATTATTATGGAGAGCATTGTTTATTACACAGAGCTGCATCGTTGGGCGATATTCCAGCTCTTAAAATGCTTGTGTTTGCTGGGTTTGATATAGAGAGTAGAGATCTTTTTGGGCGTACAC
Source organism: uncultured Candidatus Babeliaceae bacterium (assembly GCA_964426225.1). Classification (GTDB taxonomy): domain Bacteria; phylum Babelota; class Babeliae; order Babelales; family Babelaceae; genus UBA12395. The sequence continues at coordinate 10,649 of CAYRPI010000029.1, forward strand.
CATTGCTCTGTGCGGTATTAGCTAATAAGGTTGATGCAGTTAAGTTTTTGCTTGAAGCAGGGGCAGATTTTTATGTGGTTGATAATCGTGGTGAAAATATCTTTCATTACGCCGCGAGAAGTGGGCATCAAGAAGTGCTTTCTTATCTCCGATATTTAGAAGGGGGGCGATTGCTTGGGTTTAATAGTGTAGCTACTTTCTTATGTTCGTCTTCAAATGACGGGATTCCTGCTCTGTTCTATGCTCTAGTAGCGGGAAATACAGAGTTGGTTAATGCAGAGTTTATATCAATTGGGGATAGAAATCAGACGTGGGGTGGTGACAATAAAACATTGCTTCATTTGTGCGCTGAAAAAGGGTGTAAGGAAGCGGTCGCTTATCTTTTGTCTAAAAAATTGGCTTTCTTTCGTGATCGGTTAGGCAGAACGCCTTTTTATTATGCGGTTATTAACGGTTATTTTGATGTGGCAGAACTGCTTATGCAAGAAGCTTTAAAAGGTGGTCCTTGGCCATGGAAGGGGATGGTTAATGCCAAAGATCATGAAGGGAAAACGGTCTTGCACCATGCCTATGCACAGGGCAATGATGCTGCAGTTACTTTCCTTTTAGATAAAGCGGATATTAAAATTGTTGATGCAGCGGGGTATCTACCTTTATCGTATGCTCTATCTTCTGGGTTTGAAGCGCTTGCCTATAAATCTTTAAAGGCTATAGAAAAAAATGGGTATGATTCAGTTGAAGAGTTATTCTTTAAAGCTATTAATAATCATAATAGTGACTTGGTAAGGTTCTTTTTAGAGAAAAAGTTTGTGACGCCTGCTGTAAAAAATCGCTCTGGTAAGACTCCAATAGATTGTGCTGGGGAGGCGGGCTATGGCGATATTATAAAGCTTCTTATTAAGTTTGGTTATGATATTAATGCCGTAGATGAATTTGGTTGCACAAGTCTTTTAAACGCGGTCTTAGAAGGGTGTGATGCCGAGTCAAAAGGTCTTGTTGTTGGTGGGGCATATGTTGTTGATAAGATAAAATGTCTTATTGAGGCTGGTGCAGACATTGATAAAGCTAATGCAGTGGGGGATACACCTATTCTTGTTGCAATACGCGGGGGTAATTTAGCAATAATTAAACTGCTCGTTGAAAAAGGAGCGGATTTAAATTGTATGAATAAAAAGAAAGAAACGCCTCTCTTTATAGCATTTTCACAGGGAACGACGTGCGCGCACAACAACTGTAATCATGCTCTAGGTAATTGTCCTCTGGGGCTGGTGGCTTATCTTGCAATGCACGGGGCTGATTTTGAAAAACCAGCTGGGCCGCAAGACGAACGACCGTTTGATGTTGCCCAAAGAAGAAATATAGGTACCGTTAATGCGCGTAATGGTCTTAGAGACATGATTTTACGCCATGCTGGCTTAAAGAACGGTTTAGTTAAGTTAAACTAAATTATTTTTATTTACCACATATCCAAGATTATGGTAAGGTAGCCGGTACGCTTCATTTGCAGCAATGGCTTTCTTAAAGAATGCAATTGCATCTTCAATCTTACCTTCTAGGTATAACGTACAGCCCAGATCATTGAGTGTCGCAAAGTTTTGTGCATTTAGTTCTAATGATTTGTGAAAGAAATGCATAGCATCATCAAATTGATTGCGATCGTAGGCTACAGTACCAAGGTTATGGAAAGCGTAATCAAAGTTTGGTGCAATTTCAGAAGCTTTTGTAAAACATTCACGTGCTTTGTCAAAGTTGGCAAGGTGGAGGTACGCAATGCCCAAGTTATTTAAAATGGGTGTGCTATTGGGGTCTATTGCCAGTGCTTTTTCAAGATATTCTTTTGCTTGATCGCGGACGCCATGAGCTAGGAAAAGCGTTCCAAGGTTGTAAAATGCACCGGTGCATTTAGGGTCGATTTCTGCGGCTTTTTGCAGGAATTTTACACCTTCTTGAACAGCGCCTTGTGCCGATATTATGGCCCCTACGTTATTTAAAATCTCTGCAGATTCGGGGCTTTCTTCTAGGGCATTTTTAAAGGCCTCTGTAGTTTTTGCAATGTCTTGTTGTTCGAATGAGCGGTTTGCCTCTTCAAGAAATTCTTCTGCTTTTTTGCTCACATTCTTTGCTTTGTTGTAGTAGATATAGGGTGTTGTGAGGGTTGTTGTCATTAACTGTTTTTTTTCTTCTAATCTTTGCATGGCTAAGCCCTTTGTTTCAATTAAATTGAACTGTTTTTTGATAGCTCTTAAAGAGTTTTATAGGCAGGATTAATTTCTGTAATTTTAGGGTAACCAACTTTTATCCGATTTAACAGTTTTTTTGCTTAGTCGTTGATTTTTTAACTCCTTTTTTCGTAGTGTAGTAGGTGTATAATGTCTGGGTAGTAAAAAGAGAGAGTTGTATGGATATTAAAAAAGAGATCCGCCTGACGAGTAAATTTCGTTTTATGCTGGGGGCAATTTTTGGTTTGTTATGTATGGGTAGTGAGGTGCAGGGCCTGGCATCGCATGGTATGATAATGATCTTTGATGAATCTGAGATGCATTCACATGCGCAGGCTATGACAGGTACGTTGGATGTTGCTTTACAAGATCCTGTTGCACCAGTTCTTACTACAGGGGCGCTTTTGTATGAGTATTTCTTTGGGAAAATAATCACGGGACGATCTGTTGTAAACGGCGTATTAACCGAAACTTTTATAGATAAAAAATTGAATTTTGATTGGAATAAGTGGTTCTTATTTGAGGTTCCTACTCAAGTGTTGGACGTAACTCTTTATCTATTTATTCCAAAGGGATTTAAGGGTTTAAGTAGTTATTTAAAGTCTAATCCAAGGCCAAATTTTTCTGATTCTGAGCTTAGATTGGGATTAAAGATTGATAGCCTGAATTATGTGAATATTGGAAGCGGCACATTGTATGATGCTTTTAAGAACGTAATAAAGAATACCTTTAAGGTAATGGCCGAAAATCCTCCTAATAAACTGGATACTCGATCAAATGCCTATTCAAAGGCAATTACAACTGCTATATGTCAAAAAGTAACGGTAATGGAGCAGCTTGAGGTGCCGGTGAATACGGTTATTGGAACCGATGTAAAAACAAAAAAACCTATCTATAAGGCTTCTCTTAAAAAAGAGGCTAAGACATTTGAGGTCTGGGAGAGTTCTCTATTTATTATGCCGCGTGATTACAGTAAAGAGTTTGAGCGTCGTAAGAAAATTAATAATTCTTATACAAGACTATGGTTTAATACAAACTTTCCGATGCCGACATGGGCTTTTGTTATGACGGGGCATGGGGCAACCTATTTTGGCTTTGATGAGGCAATTGTGGATGCAAAGAATGAGGTTGCTAGGCTTGAAAATGAAAAAATACGGATGGGGAACATGTGGCAGTATGCGTATTTTACTGTGGATGGAATCAAAATAAGTGCAGAAGACTTTCTTAAGCAGCAGATCAAGAAAAGGGATGATCTCATTGTTCGTAGTAAAAAAGAACCGTATTCTAAACCCGGCTCTTTGGCAGCGTTGACCGGTGAGGATATGAGCATGATATTAGATTTTAGCGCATTAATCGTAAAGTTTTTTTTTCTAGAGACCTGCTATAGCGGGGGAACTAATATTAACGCAGCCATAAGAGAGTCGACTAAGCAGGTGCAAAAAGATTATCCTTTTATTTTGGTTATTGCAGGGATTACAGGAGCGCCAAGTTCAGGATCCACAACGGCATCGGCTCTGAAGTTTGGTCTGTTTTTCAAAGAATTAGCAACACGAGAAGTTGTTTTGAAAAGTGAGGTAGAGGACGTTATTGCGCCTATTTGCGTATTTTACTATAGTCCTAACATCGAGAATGTGTATGCTTTTAATAATATTCCTTTAATTAAGTATCCAGGGTTTTCTTGGATGCAGGCGGCAAGTCTTACGGGTAGGGTTGAATCTATAGAGCGGGTTTTGGCAAATACGCGTTCGCCTGATTCACCTCTTAATGTAGCAAAGCTGTATGACAGTGCGGTCGAGCGGTTGGCGCAAGAGCGTTTAGCTTCGTCGTCATCAGCTGTTATAATTAGCCCAGGATGGGTACAGGTGTATGCTAAGAAAGTTAATTATCCTCTTATTTTGGACAAGTCTGTTTTATTAGATATGCCTATTTTCCAGTCTATGATTACGGGCAGTGTAGTACATGAGTTTGTCGAAATTAAGGCTCCTGCATTTGCTATGTGGGATTTTATAAATGCTATCTCTCCGTTTAGTAACTTACAAGAAGACAAGGTTTTTATTTTTGATAAAGTGGTGGTTAAAGACCTTCTTACTGGCGAGGGCTACAAAAAAATAATAGTGATACACCATGGTAAAAATGGGAAAATAAAACCAGACACTTATGTCGTTGTAAAATCTTTTAATCAACAAGGCGTTGAATATCCATCGCGTGCAGAATGGTATGAGGTTGCAGGGGGTGTTTGGAACTTGGTTTCTCTGAATAATTCCGTGTGGATTAATAATTTTAATAAATTGGTAGCAGATATTTCTACGGTTAAGCATGTTGTTCCAGGAATGCCTAAATCTGGATACAAAAATGAACCGCGATATCTTTTGCTCTATGCGGATAAAATCCCCTTCCCGCTTTTTTTTGATGCCTCTAAATTGGTTGATATGCCTGTTATGCTTTCAATGATTCCAGGAGCTGCGGTGCATGAGCTAGCGGAGATTCGGGCTCCAGGATTTAAAAAGGCGGATGTTATGAATGCCATCTCTGCTCTAAAAGACTTGCAGGAAGACAAGGTTTTTATTCTTAACAAGGTGGTAACGAGTGATCTTAATAATCAAAAATATGTGAAAATAATCTTTGTAAACAAGCATAAAGACAGTGCTTTTGCTCCAGATAGGTGGATGCTGATTAAGTTATTTGATGTGAACGGGGTAGAGCAGATATCAAATGAAGAGCATTATACGTGGAATGGGGAGAAGAGTCGCTGGGAGATATCAACGGATCCTAACTGGCTTGCTAATTTTAATGCGCATCTTAAGGGCATCAGAGAGCGTACGGCTTGGGGGCTGAGTACTCTTTCGCCGTTGAGTTTTATAACAGAGAAGACAGATCAAATTTTCGAAAATTTTTCACGTAGTTTAGCTGCCATTGCACAAGGGAAGTAAGAATAGCCTTTTTGAGTAGTAAAAATACTAAAAGATTGCTCTTTT
>CAYRPI010000030.1:0-2137 GCA_964426225.1 uncultured Candidatus Babeliaceae bacterium
GCACGAAAACGACGGTGTCGCTTACTTGCCCTGTAAGGGGGGTTAGACGGTTTGATTTAAGAGTAGCTTCTAAATGGAAGCCCAGCCGCTTAGGTACCTGTTGGCTGCGGACATTATTGATGTCTGTTCTAATTTCAACGCGTTTTGCATGTAACTCTTCAAACAGATAGTGCGTTAATGCGTTTATTGCTTCGGACATAAATCCGTTCCCTGTTTTTGAGGTGCGTAGCCAATACCCCATTTCAAAGCAGGGTACGTCCCAATCTATATGATGTAAATTACATAGCCCTAGAACGGTGTTGGTCTGCTTTTCAATAATAAGAAATTGAAGCCAGGGCTCGTCGCTATTTCTTAAAATCCAGTTGGCAGCTGCCTGACGGACGAAGATTTCAGATTCGTCCGGTGACAAATTGGTTTGCCATCCCCAAGGCATAAAAGTTTCGAGTTCATCTCTAGATTCTAATGCAGCTTCATGCAGTAAAGCACCTTCGCCCGGTGTGGGCGGGCGCAGTATTAGGCGTGGGGTATAAATAGGAAGCCTGAAATTGTGTAAAAGTAAGCTTGTTGGAGAGTTCATGGGAAGGGCCTTTGTTTATTAGACTTGTCTACGCAATCGGTTCGGATTTTTTTGAGGGGTGCTGTTTTTAGCGATAATAACTTAATTTTTTTTGTGTGTTGTACAAGAGAGGCTCTTTTTGAAATGGTTTTGTAGGAGCTTCATGTGTCAAATTTAATAGATTGCAGGTTAATTGTTTAAAATCTTGTGCAGTTTTAACGGGCCTTGTGACCGTTGAGTTAGTAGGCGTAGTGAACCAGCATTGTATTAAAAAATCTTTGGATTCGGGTCGATAAATAAAGAGTGGAGCGCCGGTTTCCCACATTTTGATCGAGAGAGAATTTTTAAGTTTGTACAGTGTCTTGCGTATAATGAGGTATAGAGGTTCAATATTTTTTGGTGAGATTTGCTTGTTTTTTATAAGTTTGTTCTTGAGCTGGTTGAGGGATTTTTTAAGGAGAAGTTCGTTACCTTTTAAGGAGAAGTCAAGTCTTCTGCGAACAGTTCTGATAGTGAGAGAGGAGCTTGAAGATCCTTCAAAACCGTTTGATGAGGTACTGTTTAAAGTGGTATTGTCGGTAATACTATTTATGAAATCCGTGAAGTTGAATTGCATGGGTGGGTTTTCGGGGTTTAAAAAATTTGATCGCGGTCGCAGAGGAGGGGGTGTAGTAGGTTGTTTTGCCGGAGGAGGTGTTTGATACATGCTGTTAGTGGGTATAGGTAGCAAAAGCGCTAGGAGAATAGGGGCAAAAAACAATCCGTTTTTCATAGTGAGTGGCACAACCAATTCCTTCTTTTTTCAAATGGTTTTTTATATGGATTTTGATGTCCGGTGCATTATTAGCGTGTTAGAGCGCCTATTTTTTCATTTTTCAGGATAAACTTTTATTTTATGTTAACAATAAATTTCTAGAGCCTATGTTATAAAAAGCTGTCACGTTCTGTAAACAACAGAACGTGACAGCTTTTTATATTGGGGAATTATTATCTAATCGGTTTTGATGGGGTTCCCAAAAGATTTTTATACAATTGTTCGAATGTTTGAGCACTAGAGACCGGCACAAGTTTGCTGGTCTTTTGTTTAGTATTTTGGGAAGAACAAAGTATTGAAAATGTCTTGGTTTCTGGCTTGAAAACAAAGATTTTTTGTATTTTTTCATTTTTAACATAGGGAAGGATATGATATATATCCCTAAATGTTTGTTTAATTCGTTTGATTCTTTCTTGGGGGTTTTGAAAATTTTTCCCAGGAGTTGCGGCGGCTTTGCTTATGAGTTTGTTTTTGAGATTTATAAGCGCTGCATACTGGGGGAGCTGTTTTTTCTGTGGGCTTGAGGGAGAAGGGCTTGATAACTCTTTGCTATTGTTTGCGCTTTGATCGTTGAAGATTGAGAAATTTTGCTTTGTTACTATAGATTTATTAATAGGGCTTTTAAATAGGGGGGAGGCGCCATTATTAAATATCATAAAATCAGCGGTTGGGAAGATCTCTCTTTGAGGAGTATTTAGATTTGAGCTTGGAGAACCACTGAAGGATGAGTTATTTAAATTAGCATTATCATCTATATCCATTAAGTT
>CAYRPI010000030.1:2147-14989 GCA_964426225.1 uncultured Candidatus Babeliaceae bacterium
AGGCGAGATTGGAAAAGAAGGGCTGGAGTTGGGACTGTTGTTTGGTACGTTTTGTAGAAAATTAAATTCCTGCTCTTGCATAAAACTGGATTGGTGTTGGGGGCCTCTTGTTAGTGTGACGTTTTTAAAGGATGGAGAGAGAGGGGACTTTTTTGGGCTATTGGATATTCCAGATGAATTCTGACTGTCGGATGATTCATTCATGGAGTTAGGCATTTGTGGAGACTTTTCCATGGCGCTTGCGGGAACTGCTAGCAATAAGGCTACGCTGAAGCCGATAAAGGATAATTTGTTTTTCATACTATTGTTTACTTTCTTATTATTGCGACTATTGTTTTTTAATTAATTATACAATTGTTAACATGGGGGGCGAATTTTTTAGGTACCACTATTTATATCAGAAAACAGTTGCTGATACTAGAAAATCCTGCCACTCTATTAAGAATAAATAATTTTTTTAATTTGTCAATAAAAAAAGCGCGCCTCCGAGCTAGCTCAGGGAATATTTTATGATAATCGATAAAAATATATTGATAAACGATATGTGATCTGCTAAGCTCTAGTTACATAAGAAAAAGAGAGGTGCAGAATTGGGTTGATGTTGAAATATATTAAGGGTTGGTTACGCCAAGGGCGCATAGCGCGATGGTGAAAGGGGTTTGGGGATGAAAATTTTAAACGATATGCATGTTTCAGGATTAAATCCTGTTGTTATGATTATTGGACTTCTTATGAGTGCGAGTACTTCCCGTGCTCATGAAGAGGGCTTGAGATGTTCTGATGAACTGATAGCGAACACCGATAGAATTACGGTCTCTTTGTGTATTGGTAAGAAGGACCGGGCGCCTGAGGCTTTTAGGGAGCTATGCAGGGGTATGTTGTTGTGGTTTGAACAAAATCAGGAGCGGTTTGGAGAGAAAGGGTCTAAGGATCAGGGGGTTGAGTTGAGTCGAATGACTTTTGAGGAACTTGAACGTCAGGTCAAGAAGCAGGGTGTGGATAATTTTAAAGGGAATCTCCACATTAATTTTACGGGGTTAGAGGGGTAGGTTAAAGTGTGGGTGTGATTTTTTAGTAATAGGGTTTTGCACGTGTGTCTTCTATTGTATAGTAGGAGATGCACGTGCGCTGTTTTTTTGATAGTAAAAGCTTAGTGAGGGGTAGAATGAAAATTTTAAATAAACTTGCGCGACAGATAGTAAAACAGGGAATAGACAATTTTGATGGGAATCTTAGCATTGATTTTGCGGGATTGGATCAGTAGCGTGGTATAAATAGGTTTAAAGAAGGGGAAGAATGGTGAAACATTTTTCAGACAAGTCTGCTCGAGGATTAAATCCTGCAGAGGTTGTTTACAGACGGTGGTGTGCGCTTTTAAAGTTGGGAATTTTTCTTTTTTTTGCAGCAGAACTGTACAGCTGCTTGTCTCGTTGGATAAGTGTTCCTAGTTTTTCTCTTGTTCAGCGGCTGTTGGGATTAGGTTTAGATGGGGTAAGCTTGGGGTTACTCTTTGCAAGTCAATTATCTATTATTAAATTGTCGCGAGTGATTCGAGTGGGGAATGTTTTTTCACGCGAGGCTATGCGCTTGGCGCGTAGTGCGTTTATTTTTTTTCTTGCATGGACTTTATATGTTCCTGTTCAACGAGCGCTCGAAAGTCTTATAGTAACGCTTCATAATCCTGTGGGGCACAGAGTTTTTGCGGTTGCCGTCGGGACGCCTGATGTAATTCGATTGGTTATTCTTGCGGTATTGGCGTTCTTTATTTTTGTTCTGCAGCGAGGTATTGATCTATCTGAAGAGCAGTCTCTTACTATTTAGGGGCGGCGTTTTTATGTCTATTATTGTTCGACTTGATGAAATTATGGCTAATCGCAAAATGAGATTGAATGAGCTTTCGGATAAAGTTTCTATTTCCGAAGCTAACCTCTCTATTTTAAAGACAGGTAAAGCTCGTGCTATACGATTTTCAACGCTAGATGCATTGTGCCGAGAACTTAACTGTCAGCCAGGGGATCTTTTGACTTTTGTACCGGATGGAGAGTAGTGTGTTGTGAAGAAGGGTTGAGTGTTTAGTATAAAAAAGGGGGCTTGTTCAATGAAGCTATTACAGGGGTTGTATACGTTTGTTTTTTTGTTTCTGACTTGCTTATTTAGATTGCAGGGTGATGATCTTTCTAATCTTGCGCGTGCACTTAAGGCAATTGTAAAGGAATCTGCTATAAAAAAGAGCCCCGAAGAGCTTTGGGAAGAAGGGCTGGTGGAGGCGCAGGGTTTTACTTATTATCAAAAGCCAAAAGTACGCCTAATTGTAACTTCAGAGCCCAAAAGCGAAACCAATAACAAGGAGGCTATTAAGGTAGTTAGTGATTATCTTAATCAAAACAAAATACTTTTTGATGGGAGCATTGAGGTGGTTATTTATGATAACGCTCCTGCACGCCTTGACCTTCGTGATGGCATTTATAAAAACATTTTTGTTTATGGCTATGGGCCAGGATGGTCAAAATCGTATATTTTTTTCAGAAGTGATGGGGCTTTTGACGCCTATCAAGATGCCCAAGACTTTTCTCCCATAACGTCTATTGCACTTGTTGTACCTTTGACTCAGGACCTAATTAACTCGAGAAAGGGCATGCTAAGCCTTTTCAACTATTATCATTATGGGGACCCTCTAGGAAGTAAATACGTCCTGACCGGTCAATCTGATCCTTGCTATCAAAGGCCTGGAACGCCCTTTCCGATCCTCCAGAAAGACGGGTCGATTATTACCGTTGCGGACTGGCTAAAATTGGGCGTGTCCATAGGCGGAAAGCCACCCGTTAAAAATCCCGAAATAAAAGTTCCTAAAAAGGAAGAACCGGCTCAATCTCCAAGCTCCTCTAAACAACCACCCACAACATGGAAGCAGGGGTTGGAACAAGCTTTGAAGTTTACTTACAAGCAAAAACCAAAAATACGACTTATCATTTCAACAGAACAGGCTCAAAAAGAAGATCAGAAAAAAGTTGTTGATGAAATTACAAATTATATTAAGGACAATAACCTTGCGAGTTATCCGGTTGAAATTGTTAATTATGATGAGGAGCGTTCTAAGGCCATAGTCAACCTCTTGGATGGGCTTTACAAAAATATATTTATCTTTGGCTGGAATGATAAATCTAAGCAATCGTGGGTATTTTTTAGAGAGATTTATTTTAGTGGTTATTCCTCAAAACCTGCAGTAGAATTTTCTCCTATTACCACGCTTTTGCTGGTTATGCCTCTTTCTGAAGAGACTGCGAAAAATTTAAGGCAGGGCATGTGGAAGGGTAGCTTGAAACGATGTTATGTGGAATCGTTGTCTGGTAAAACTCCCTTTGGGGACAAATATGTTGCGGCTGGGCAGACGGAGCCGTTTGATTTCAATCCTACTATTGAAATTCCTGTATTTAAGCCCGATGGAGCTATTATTAGTCTTGCTGACTGGCTTGCTTGGGGTGTTTTGTAAAAATAGTTTTTATCATGATTTTAAGGGGATCTTTTGGCTTTTGGGTCAGATTGAGAGTAGTGTGTTGTGAAAATCCTTTGTTGTTATTAAAATAAGGGCATAGGTTGGATTATGGTATGGATTATATAGGGATATTAACATGACAAAGTTGTTAGGTTGCGCCGCTTTTTTTATCTGTTTTTTCGGTGTTACCGTTCCGGGCCTTGCATGTGGAATAAATGAAAATATATCTCACGACCGTTCAAAGCTTTTTGGCTTTTCAACCGGAGCTTTTGTACCGTTCATGTATGCCTTGGCGAGTGGAAAATCGTTTGACAATACGTCTCTTTATTCCTTTGATAGTATGCCAGGTAATGGAGCTTTGGCAGCCCGTATAGCGGTTGGTTTGGTTGTAGGTGCAACCGTGGCGAATGCAATTGCGACAAGTTTTTTCCCTAGTGCCGATGAACAAGAATCTCTTCCCAACTGTTTTCTTCGTCGTGAACGGGATATGGGGAGCATAGTGGGGCGTAGTTTACTGGGGCCTGCTATATGTTTTCTTCTTAACGATCACTATTGGTTGCCTTTTGCTTCATCTATATTATTTAGTGCCTTAGATGGTAAAAGTCATACTGCCACCTGGTACCATCAAGCGGGAATTGTAACCGGAGCGTTTGCAGGCCGTATAACCAACCAAATTATTGCGCTTTTTGTTCGACAAGGTGCGGAGAGTGTTGCGGCAGTATAAATTAGATAGTCGTTAATTCTTTGGTTTTAGAAGTTATAAGCTTTCAGAACAAATCAATTTTTAAGTTTCTGCTTGCATTTTTTGAATTTTAGTGGTAGATTAATAGAAAGTTATTTCTAGTTTTGGTCTTAAGTTGAAGGCTTAAGATCAAAACTATGTCCTATTTTGCTCTATAGAAAAGGAGCTCGTATCATGAAAATTTCTCTCAATTTGAATCGACCTAGCCGCTAACAGAATTTAATTCTGTAAAATATTGTCCTGTCGGTAGTTGAAGGTTTCAGGATTTAGTCCTGATTAAGGTCTGAACTATTGGTGTGGATGGTGGTTAAGTCACATTCCTTTGCAGCGGTTTGCTGCAATGAACCGTTATATAAAAAAATAATTATAGGTCCAGGGTTTAATTCTGACCTCATCTTATAGAGAGAAATATTTTCATGATACAGTCTTATCTGCGCCTTGAGGCGCTTACTAAAAACTATAAAACATCCGATGGCCGCATAAAACAGGCTCTAAAAGGCGTGTCGCTTGAGCTTGCGCGCGGCGAGATCTTTGGGTTGCTGGGCGTTAATGGTGCGGGTAAAACCACGCTTTCATCTATTATTGCTACCTTGCAGCCTCCTACATCCGGTGATATTTTTATGGATGGAGTTTCCATCTACTCTAATCTTATGGGATATCGTCGGCAGCTTGGATTTTGCCATCAGAAGCCTAATTTGACAGATGGGCTTACGGTGGAGCAGAATTTGTTATTTGCGGGGCGGTATTATGGCTTGTCTGCAGAAGCTTCATGTGAGCGAGCAGATGAACTTATAACGCGCTATCATCTAGAGGAATTTCGTAATCAAGATCCTGCAGAGCTTTCGGGTGGCTACCGGCAACGAGTTATGCTTACGCGTGCACTTATGCCTAGGCCCCAACTTCTCTTATTGGATGAACCTACCGTAGGGCTTGATCCTCATATCCGGTTCCAGCTTTGGGACGAGATCCGTGCGTTAAAAGGTGACGGAGTTACAGTTCTCCTGACCACGCATTATCTTGACGAGGCTGAGGCGTTGTGTGATCGTGTCTGTATGTTGCACAAGGGTGCAATACGCTTAATTGGAACTCCGGATGAGTTAAAATTAAATTTTCAACGTGGACGATTGGAAGAGGTCTTTATGGCCCTTATGAACGATGAAAAAGAACTGGTGAAGGAGTAGATATGTTTGCATTACAGTTTTCTAAATTTAAAAATAACAGTTATGTGGTCTGGCAGTTAGTTAAGACGGATTGGACAGCATTTCGGAAGACTATGGTTAGTAGCGCAATTGATACGGCCATAGTTATGGCGTTGATGGTTTCGGCTATGACTTACGTCATGCCTATTTTGGAACATCGTTAGAATATGGACCTTTTGCGGCATTGGGTGCTATCCCCTCAGCTTGTATATTCGAAATGTATGGACTAGCAATTCTTCTGGTATCTGATGTGCGTGGGGAACGATTTATTTCTTATCGGTTGACGTTGCCGGTTCCTACATCGCTTGTGTTCGTAGCCAAGGGACTTGCGTATGCATGCCGTGTTGCTCTTAGTGCGCTTGTGGCGGCAGTGGTTAGTATTAGTATTTTATTAATAGGTGGTCGCTTTTCAGGGATGTATGTTTCGCCGTTTAAAAGTCTTTTAATGTTTGTGAGCATGGTTTTATTTACGGGTTTCTTTGCAGTATTTCTTGCTAGTCTAGTCAAGAGTATGGACCGGATGTCGTCTGTCTGGAAACGTGTGTTGTATCCGCTCTGGTTTTTGGGTGGAGCTTCCTTTTCGTGGCAGGTGATTTATGCGTTTTCGCCTTGGGTGGCACGTGTGTCGTTGGCAAATCCTATTCTCTATCTTATGGAAGGTGTGCATGCCGCAACGCTTAATCCTGCGCACTACCTTAATTTTTGGCTCTGCTTGGCAATGACTCTTCTTTGCACGGTATTTTTTGGTGTAGTTGGAATACAGCGCCTCAAGAGACAATTGGATTGGGTCTAGCTCTTTTATGTGTGTCATAGTACTTCATTCTAGAATTTTTAAACTTTAAAAGCGTATAGTATTTACCATTAAAGAATATTCTGATAAGCTAAGTGCAGGTATAGGGGAGTTCTTCATAATTGCATATTCCACCGTATTGCGTTAAAACATGATAGGACTACGTCTTATATGTTAGAGGTTGCTTGTTTTATTAATTGCTCCATTCGCCTGTAATGATGCATGCGGCGTGCAATTTTGATTTTCCCTGCGGGCACGTATTTTGTTTGCGAGATTAAATCTAGTCCAGTATTTAATTCTGCTTAGGATTTAATCCTATTTGTTGCCGCTATTTTTATACCCACTATTTTTACTCGAGTTTTACTCGGGGGTTTGTCGGGATTCATAATGGTGGATCTTGGCTTGGGAGATATGCATATGGTGCAGCCTCTTTTGTCGCTTCGGCTTGTATCAAAACGATACGGGAATAAAGATGTTCTTAAGGACGTTTCATTTAATATTCGTCAGAGTGAAGTATTTGGATTATTAGGCGCGAACGGCGCGGGTAAGACAACGCTGTCGCTTATTTTGGCTGCAGTTCATCCTCTTGCATCGGGGGCCATCTTGTGTGATGGAATTTCGATCTATGAGAATGTTCTTGGATACCGACATATGCTTGGATATTGTCCTCAAAAAGTGCAAGTAATAACCTGGCTTTCGGTTGAACAGCAATTGGTATTTGCCGGTCTTTTTTATGGCATGTCTAAATCAGCAGCGCAAAAGCGTGCAGAAGAATTGATGGAACGTTATAATTTGACGGCTTATCGTCATGAGAAGATTACAACACTTTCTGGAGGGTATAAGCAGCGGGTTATTATTGCGCGTGCGCTTATGCATTATCCTCGTTTTTTAATTCTTGATGAACCAACGTCGGGGCTTGATCCGCAGGTTCGCGCGCAGCTTTGGGCGGAGATTAAGGCCCTTAAGGATGAAGGGGTAACGATAATGTTAACGACCCATTATCTGGATGAAGCGGATCTTCTATGTGATCGAATCTGTATTTTGCATGAGGGGCACGTTCGATTGTTGGGGACTCCTGCGTTGCTTAAGGCTGCGTACCAGAGAACGCGCCTTGAGGATGTGTTTCTTGCGTTAATGCAAGAGGGCGCTCAGGAGAATGGAGGCGATGTGTTATGAGTTTAAAATTAATGAATTTGAAGCGTGCTCGGGCATGGCGATCTTATGTGCGTTCCATTTTATATTTGATACGAGCAGATCTAGTGGTATTCCGTTATTTTGTTGTGGATGGAATGATTGATACCATTGTTACCACCGTTCTTTTGGTCGGTATTATGACCTATATCATGCCCCTGCTGGGAACAACCAGGGAATATGGGCCCTTTGTGGGTTTAGGGGCGATTGCGTCAACCTGTATTTTTAATATGTATGGCATTGTGACTATTTTGGTTTCGGATATTCGTGGGGATCAGATTATTTTATATCGGTTGTCTCTTCCGGTGCCACCAGCACTTATTTTTGTTGCCCGTGCATTTGTTTCTGCGGTTAAAGTGGCGGTTAATGCCGTGGTTGCTTTTATTATTGCTATCGGACTTTTGGTTATGGGGGGACGGTTTTCAGCTGAGTATTTTTCAATAGGAAAATTTGTTTTATTTAGCTTTTTTATGTTTATTTTTATTGGCTTCTTTGTTGTTTTTATGGGTAGCTTTGTTAAGAATTTAGACCGTATTGGGGTAGTGTGGACTCGAATGATTTATCCCCTCTGGTTTTTGGGAGGAGCCCAGTTTTCTTGGTTGGTTGCTTATTCATTTTCACCGTTTTTGGCTTATCTTAGTCTTGTAAATCCCTTTTTGTACCTTATGGAAGGCGTTCACTCTGCAACGCTTAATCCTGCATACTATCTTAATTTTTGGGCTAATCTTGGTATGATGATACTTTTTACGGTATTCTTTGGCGTAGTAGGTATCAAGCGGCTTAAAGAACAGTTAGATTGGGTTTAAGGGGTGGGTTAAGTCTATTTTTAGGAGAAAACCTGAGAATGGTCTTTTCTAGTATAAGTTTTGTTTTATAGTTAATTTTTTAGGAAATGTGGTTTGTATGAAAAGAATAGCGGGAATGGTGGGGCTCCTTTTTTTCTATTTGAGCTCTGTGAACGCGTGCACTTTTGAAGATTTTTCAACGAACGAGTTAATAGAGCGTGCGGTTAAAAAACGTATGTCATTGCTAGCTATGAAAAATGAAGATACGGTAGCTGAAAAAAATCACTACGATTTTTTTTGGCTGGTAAAAAATGAATGGCATGAATGGATTAAGTTGTTGTTAAAACAGGGCAACTCACCTCAGATTACAGATGAGTTTGGAGAGACTCCGCTTCATTGGGCGGCTGCATTAGGGGCTGAAAATAGTATAGTGTTGTTTTTAAATGCAGGTACCTTTTTTGATTGTGTGGATGACAATGGGAAAACCCCGGCGGATTTTATAAAGACAGATTTGAAGAGTTCAGTGTTAGGATTAATTTCTTCAGCCTTTGCAATGAAGCAGTATCGATTAGCATTATTGAAAATAATTATGAATAAGGGGGTTGCTTTAACTGTTGTTAACAAGGATCAACAGACGCTATTGCATCGGGTGGCTATGGATGGAGATCTGGAGAGTATGGAATTTCTTTTAAATTGCAAAATTAGCCCTAATTTAAAGGATAAGTGGGGGAGGACTCCTTTGCATTATGCCGCTAAATCAAATGATTTTGAGATGATAAAAAAACTTGTTGGGCGGGGCGCTTTTTTTGATGTAAGCGATGACTTTTTTAAGGAACCGTGTGATATGGCAAATGATAAAAAGATTCGGGATTGTTTTCTTGAAATTCACAAGCTATTTAAAGCTGCAAAATGTGATGATACCTCAGAGCCGGTTAAAGAGCTTATGCTTAAGCATAATTTGGGTGTAAAAAGATACGATGGGACCTCGTTATTGCATGAAGCAGCGGCAAATGGTTCAGAGAATTTTATTAACACATTTTGTTTTGATGATCTTTCTTTGCCTCTCGATAGTGAGGATAATAGAGGGTATACTCCATTGGCATGGGCCTTGATGATGGGCCATCAAAAAGTGGCGTTGAGGCTCTGTAGGAATGGAGCAAGTTTTTTTGCAGGATCAAAGAGCCCTCTAATTCTATCGATTGATAAGAGACGGCTCTGGTTTTTAAAAAAATGCTGGGATGAAGCTATTTTTTCTGTGGAATACGCTGAGGAAGATGGAACTAATTTGCTTCATTGGGCTGCATTAAAAGATCGGGGTGAGATTGCGCGCGAGCTTTTAGTAAGAGGTATTCCTTATAATTCTAAAGTGGCTACCGGGCTTACTCCTATGCAACTTGCTGGGGAAACCGTGCGTAGGCTTTTAAAAAAGGTTGAAAGTTTATTCAGTTCGGTTGAAAAAGGTGATAAAACTACGGTGCAAGAGATAGTGACAGAAGAACCGTACTTGGTCTTTGTCAAAAGAGTTGGGAATGAAGGCTTATTGTCCATAGTGCAGAAAAAATTGAAGAGCTATATAAAAAAAACTGCGCAAGGGATAATATACAAAGAGATAGAGAATCTATTGTCTAAAAAAATGGAAGAGCTTCAGCCTAAAAAAGTTATTTTATCTAGGCCGTCTGCTAGTCCTTTTATTCCCTTTATTTCCCATAAAAGTAGTGAATCTAAGGTGTTGATTTAAGGATTTTTATTTTTGAGTTTGCTTCTCTTCATGAAAGCAGGAGTGAATTAGTTTTTTAATAGGGAATTCTGTTGAGACATCTTCTTTGAAGATGCAAACCCCAGCGCCTTTGTGTTTACCGGTGTCGGATATAGTTGCTAATATCACCCCTAAGACAGTGTCACAGTTTGGATTTTTTGTGCATTTGGCGATTGTTTCAAACTGTTTTCGTGCGTTGGCTCCGAGGAAGAGGTATCCAGGGAAGACAAGGGCCTTACGGTTGTTTAAGAGTGTGATATGGTATTTTTTGCACAGGTCTGGTGCGGACTCAGGAGATTCTACCAATTGTCCATGGTTAAATAGGGACTGTTGTTTGAGAAGTTTTTTTGCAGATTTATGAAATAGGTCGCTTTTTTCTAGGGATTTTGTGTGCGGTATTTCGATGTTCCACAAGGATAGAGGGGAATTGTTTTGGGGGGTTTTTTCTATGACGAGGGTTGCTTGAGAGTGGATCCCTGACCCCCAGCGGGTAAAGAAGATGAAATATTTTCCTGATTCTGCGGTTGTTTGATTTTTGTTTTCAAGAAGCTGTTTTATTATGAGGGGATCGAACCGTTCTAACTCAGGATCAGGATTTTGGGAGTCCATTATTAAATCCTGTTCTTGGGTTAAATTTAGCCTTTTGTTTTTGTTGGAAAGTTTCTTTTTTTTGTGATTTTGTTTTGGTTGTTTCTGAGCTTTTTTTTCGGTTATCTGTTTTTCGCCCTGTTCGTCGAAGCTATGGTTTTCATTTAGGATTAAATTCTGTTCAAGTTTTTTTATGCGGATCATTATCCCGTGATAGAGATGTATAAAGAAGGGGGCAAGTGTGAAGGTATGGCTGAAGAATTTGAAGTGTTGGTTAGTTTTGGTTTGGCCGCGTAAAAGGCCTATGTTTTCGCTTTTCCAAGGGACTTGGTGGGCTATAAGGTGGTATAGAGAAGGGCAGAGATTGTTTTTTAAACTTTCAATTAAGGAAAAGATTTTGGGGTGTTCGCACGAAAGTCTTTCTTTTAATAGTTCTTCTTTATTTCCTCCAAGTTCATTATTGATTATCGAGATGGCCTTTAAAAGGTCACTTATATTCGACGCATTGTTGAGTGTATCTTCCGCCTCTGAGTATGCAGAAGAAAATTTTGATTCTCCGGTCAGGTTTTTTAATACATGTTTCTTGATTGCATCGATGAGATTTTCATCAGGATTACTGGAGATGGATTGTTCTTTTGCTGGGCTGTTTTTTAAGATAGCGATTATCTCTTCAAAAAAATTACTTAGAATTTGTGCTATTTTTTTAAGTTTTTCGAGAGGGTACTCTAAAAAAAGTTCTGAAAGGCCTGTAATTTCTATGTAGTGGTTGAGATCTTCTTTCTTTAATGAGGTGTTTTCCTGACTCTGTTTTTTTAACTCATTTAAAAGGTAGGCATATTCTTTTAAAAGTGGCAGCATACTATTTTTAAAATCGAGTAAGGTGCTATTGACGTAGGAGAAATATTTTAAGGGGGCGATATATTCTGTAAATTTTTTCTGAGCGTTTTTAAATTTTTCTGAGTTTAAGATTGTAAGAGGAAGCGCCTTATTTAACTCCTTGGGAGCACAAAGTAGTGTGTCTATGCGAGCATATTCCCCAGGTTTTGGAGAGTAGAGTTTCTTTTCTAGGGCAGGGGCTTGTTTTATTGAATAATCAACTATCTCTTTAACAAGGGAAGTTGATTCGGAACGAATTTTGAGCATTTCGTTGAGCAATTTGTGGTGGATTTTTGGTGAGATGGATGTGCATCGCGCATCAAAATGATTTAGAAGTAATAAGGCATCTTGAGATTCTGCAAGGGATGCTGTTGCAGTGTCAATTTTTTTTCTTAAGGTGTTAATAAGTTTATCGTATGTAGTTACTGCAATTTCAGCTTTTATTCCTAGAGATTCTGCTGCGAGGGTAAAGAGGAGATTGAGTTGATTTTTTAATACCTTAAAAAGGGCTTTTTTTTGAGCAGCGGATAGTGCATCAATCATTCCTGCATAAGGATTTTGAGAGTTGAGATTTACAAACGGGGTAGTGGTTGTAATAGTCTCTGTTTTTATGATGAATTCTTGTTTATTAGACCCGGTGAGGTGAGGGACTTGTAAGAGACAGGGGAGAATGAGGAGTGGAAATATTTTTTTTGTGAACATAGGAGAGAGCCTTTTTTAATAAAATTTAATTTTTATGGGAAGATCGTTTTTTATTGCACATTATAATTAATAGTGCGCCATTTTTGCATTTAAGTCAAGGGCTTTTTTAAAAATATTTTCTATTTAAATTTGTCTAACTGTTGTAGAGTGGTAACTCTTGTTAAAAAGGGGGGAATCTCTCTATAGTTAAAACAGTTTGAAGAGCGTTTTAAAGGCAGGAGAGGTGTGATGGGGAAAAAGAGTTTGAGGATGATTTTTGCAGGGGTGCTTGGTTGTATGGTGGCTGTACCGGTTGCTGCTGAGCCGCCGTTTTTGCAGTGGCAGCATAGCAATTGCTGGCTAATTTCTACATTGCATGTGCTTTATAATATGCCGACGCTGGTTGAGGCGCTGGTGGGGAGTGGTGGTGATGAGTATGGCCTTGCCCCGGAAGTGGTTGTGATGGTGGAGAAATGCGACGGGAATGGTGTAGCCGCGCCGTTTAGAGCGTTTGGTGAATGGTGGTGGTGAGTGGTTATTCATTTTTTCACAAAAGGCGATGATAAAGTTCCCAGTTCGCGTCAAAGGGCGTACCTGCTGGCCGAAGAATTAAGAAAAAATAACATAAGTAAGTATAATTTGTGACAGTAGCATGAAGGTGCTTTTGTTAGAATAAAAAAGAAAACAGCTATACATATAAACAGATAACAGAGTTTTAAAAATTTCAAAAACGAATGATAC
>CAYRPI010000031.1:0-13764 GCA_964426225.1 uncultured Candidatus Babeliaceae bacterium
GCTCCATCGGCTGCAGAGACAACGAGAATTGCGCCATCCATCTGTGCAGCACCTGTGATCATGTTCTTGACATAGTCAGCGTGTCCTGGGCAGTCGATGTGCGCGTAATGGCGCTTAGCCGTTTCATATTCAACATGAGAAATCGCAATCGTGATACCACGTTCACGTTCTTCAGGTGCATTATCAATCTGATCAAAACGCCGCTCTTCAGCCCAACCTTTAGCTGCGAGTGTTTTTGTTATAGCGGCTGTTAGAGTTGTTTTCCCATGGTCAACGTGACCAATTGTTCCAACGTTTACGTGAGGCTTTGTACGTTCAAATATGCCTTTTGCCATTGTCATCTCCAGATAGCAGAAAATTTACCAAAATTCGTCTATTTCGCACTTAATATTTGATCTTGTGTTGACTTCGGAACCTTTTGATACGAGTCGAATTCCATCGTATAAGTTGCACGTCCCTTAGTCATAGAGCGTAGTTGTGTTGAATAACCAAACATCTCAGCAAGTGGTACTTCAGCATTGACTATTTGCGAGCCAAGCCGTTCTTCCATTCCAAGAATACGACCACGCCGAGAGTTGAGATCACCCATAATATCTCCTAGATATTCTTCTGGGGTTTCAACTTCTACTTTCATGATCGGTTCGAGCAAGCAGGAATCTGCGTTGCGCATGCCTTCTTTTAATGCCATAGATGCTGCGATCTGAAATGCCATTTCAGAAGAGTCAACATCGTGGTATGATCCATCAAAAAGAGAGGCCCTAATATCAACCACGGGGTAGCCACCAAGAATACCATTGTTGATAGCTTCTTCAAGTCCTTTTTGCACCGCAGGAATAAATTCGCGAGGTATTTTCCCTCCCACGACTGCATCAACAAACTCAAAGCCTTTTCCTCGTTCGAGAGGTTCAAACTTAATCCAGACGTGTCCATATTGTCCACGACCACCAGATTGTTTGATAAACTTACCTTCAACTTGGACAGTTTTCTGGATCGTTTCTTTAAATGCGACTTGTAGTTTACCTTGTGTTGCTTCGACTTTATGCTCGCGACGGAGTCTGTCAACAACAATTTCAAGGTGTAATTCACCCATTCCACGAATGACTGTTTGCCCTGTTTCACGATCAAATGTGAAGCGTAATGAAGGGTCTTCTTGAGTCATTTTTCGTAGAGCCAGTGTCATTTTTTCATAATCAGATTTGCTTTTGGGCTCAAGTGATGTTGATATAACAGAGGCTGGGACGTCGATTTTTTCAAGGATAACCTTATGTTCTTCATTGCAGATTGTATCACCGGTTGTCACATCTCGAAGCCCAACTATAGCTCCAATATCTCCAGCAGTTAATTCATCAATTTCTTCGCGTTTATTAGCATGTAGACGTACTAATCGACTAACACGTTCTTTTGACTCTTTCCCTGAATTATAAATATAGGAGCCGGCCTTTAAAGTACCAGAATAAATTCGCACGAAACAGAGAGTTCCAAATTGGTCTGTTGCAATCTTAAAAATAAGAGCTGCAAGAGGTTCGTTGGGGTCTGCGTGATATTGAACCTTTGTGCCTTCGCGAGGAACTTCACCTTCTACTGGTGGAATATCAAGAGGAGATGGAAGATAATCAACTACAGCATCTAAAAGTGGCTGAATACCCTTATCTTTAAACGCAGAACCGCAGAAAGCCGGGACAATGCGGCGCTCAATAACGCCTTTGCGAATGGCTTTCTTAACCTCTTCTGTCGTTATTTCTTGTTCATTCAGAAACTTTTCCGATAGAACGTCATCAAGTTCGCATGCACGTTCAACCAGTAAGGCGCGCAACTCTTCAGCACGATCTTTATACTCATCAGGAATCTCGTGAGTCGTTACGACAGCTCCGTGGTCATCTTCGCTGAAAGTCATATACTTGCGGGATAAAAGATCAATTACACCCTTAAAATGTTCAGACTCTCCGACAGGGAGTTGCATGGCAACCGCGTTAGCTTTTAACTTGAGATTGGCGTCTTTAATTACTTTGAAGTAATCAGCACCAATCCGGTCAAGCTTATTCACAAATATAATACGAGGAACGCGATAGCGATTGGCCTGACGCCATACCGTTTCTGTTTGAGGCTGTACGCTTCCAACTCCGCAGAAAACAGCAACGACCCCATCAAGAACACGCAGCGACCGGCCCACTTCAATGGTGAAGTCAACGTGTCCTGGAGTATCAATGATGTTTACTTGGCAGTCGTGCCACTTGCATGATACAGCCGCGGATTGAATCGTGATACCACGTTCTTTTTCCTGTTCCATCCAATCGGTTGTAGCAGCACCTTCGTGCACTTCACCAATCTTGTGTGAAAGTCCTGTGTAGAACAGAATTCGTTCCGTAACGGTTGTTTTCCCGGCATCAATATGAGCCGCGATACCTATATTTCTTACACGATCTAAAGGAACATTCATTTCGCACTCCTACCACGCGTAATGCGAAAATGCTCGATTGGATTCTGCCATCTTATGCGCATCAAGTTTCTTTTTCATAGCTCCGCCACGTCCTTCTATAGCATCTAGAAGCTCGTTTGCAAGCCTGATTCCCATGGTTTTGTCTTGACGTTCAGCTGCTTGAGCAACAAGCCAGCGAAATGCTAAAGACCGGCCGCGTTGCGCATTAACTTCTTTTGGAATTTGATATACGCTTCCGCCGACCCGCCGTGGGCGAACTTCAATAACCGGGGTGATAAGTTCTATCGCTTTTTGGAAAAGCTCAAGAGCCTTTTCGGCGCTTCCACCGGATTTTTTGGTAATGATTTCGAGTGCTTCATATACAATATGACGGGCAGCATTTTTTTTGCCACGCCACATAACAACATTTATAAGTTTCTGTACTAATTCAGAGTTGTACCGTGGGTCAACTCCAATAACTCGCACAAAACTAATTGATCTACGCCTTGCCATACTACGCTACCCTTATTTCTTTTGAGGCCGTTTAGCGCCATACAAAGATCGGCCTTGCTTTCTGTTCTCTACACCGGCAGTGTCAAGTGCACCACGAATGATATGATACTTAACGCCGGGCAAATCTTTTACCCTGCCGCCACGAACCAATACCATGGAGTGCTCTTGTAAATTATGACCTTCACCTGGGATGTAGGCCGTAATTTCGACACCATTTGACAATTTTACACGGGCAACTTTACGCAAAGCGGAGTTAGGCTTTTTTGGCGTTGTAGTAAAAACCCTTGTGCAAACACCGCGTACTTGCGGATTTCCCATAAGCGCTCTGCTCTTGGATTTACTCTTCTGTCTCACTCGGTTAGAGCGGACAAGCTGATTAATCGTGGGCATTATAAAAATCCCTAGTTAAACAAATTAGGACAACTTCGGTATACCGTTTTTCCACACTCGTCTGCCGTGGACTGGCGTCCACAAAAACTTCTAGAGGGGTAAAATCATTCTAACTCTTTTGGTAAATTTTTCAAGAAAAAGATCTTTCCGCACTCTTAAATAGACGCCTTTTTCTCATCCGCTTGGTCATGGGCTTAGTTTTGTGGTAATGTTGAATTTATAATAAGTGTATCGTATTTTTATTTTATAAACAAGGACAAACGGGGGAGCTATATGGCGTTTACAGAACTTCTATTCCTTTCATTTAAGGGCATAATTCTTTTAGCGGCAGGTCTTTTTGGCATTGGAATTCTCATAACCATTCATGAACTTGGACATTTCCTTTTTTGTAAGCTTTTTGGTGTGGGGACTCCTAGCTTCTCGATTGGGTTTGGTCCACGACTTTGGACCAAAAAAATTGGCGAGACGGAATTTTCTATTTCTGCGATTCCTGTAGGCGGGTATGTTGAAATAGCAGGAAATTATGAGCCGGGTCAAGGGGAGCAAATGGAGGCTTTGTCTGATGACGACAGTTCTTTCATGCGTAAGTCATTTTGGCAAAAAGCTCTTATCATGGCAGGCGGGATCATTGCAAATATGCTTTTTGCCTATGTTGTGTTTGTGCTCCTTTTTGCAGGGGGTATGCCACCGTCGCCTCTGCTTTACCCAACAAATGTGAAGTCAGCAAGTATAGCATCTCTTGAAAAAGAAGGGGCTGCGCTGCGCGCAGGTTTGCAGCAGGGTGATTCAATTATTTCGTTGGATGAGGTGGATGTTAAAAATGACTTTCCCAAGTTGCAAAAATTGCTTGAGGGGCGTGCGCAGTCACCGGTCATTTTGGGCGTTGAGCGTAATAATCAGCGACACAACTTCCCAATAGTGCTAAGTGGTGATAAGACCGGCTTGGCTGTCGGCAAGCTGGACGTGACCTTTTCTTTTGTTTTTGAATCTGTTCCACCGCTTTCGTTAACAGAGGCGTTTAAAAGAGGTGTTGCCTTAACCAATCGTCTTTTCCTAGGCGTTTTTTCGGCGGTTAAAAATATGATAGCTAAGCACAGCACTACTGGAATGGGAGGGCCTCTCATGATTATTTCTGCCGCAGCCACAAGTGCGGGCCAAGGCTTTTCAATGTTCTTGCTATTGTTGGCTTTTATAAGTGTTAATCTTGCTGCGCTTAATTTGATACCGCTTCCTATTCTTGATGGTGGGCAGATATTGGTGATAGCTATAGAGCTTGTTTTGCGTAGACAACTTCCAGAGAAGGCGAAAATTGCCATAGCTTATGGATGTTGGGCGGTCTTATTATCTTTAATGTTTTACTTGAGCATTAAGGATGTTTTCCGCGCATGTAGTTGGTTTTTTTGCGCATAAATTTGGTGGGTAATTACAGATAGCTTAGTCACAGGGAGAGCTCATGAAAAACTTAAAGTCGCGTAATTTTTTTTGGGCGCTTATGGGGGTTAATTTTATTTTGGCATTTCATGAGTTGGGGCATTGGACTTTTTGTAAACTGTTTGGGGTTGCGACGCCAGAGTTTGCAATTGGATTTGGACCTGTGCTTTTAGAGACAAAACTTGCGGGAACGCGGTTTGTCTTGTCTCTGCTTCCTATAGGAGGCTATGTTGAAATATTTGGGGCTCGGTCTGTGGTGCCTGGATTGGAGGCAATTTCTTTTGTGTCGCAGCCTTTTTTTTCGAAAGTACTTATTCTTTGCGGAGGAATTTTCTTTAATCTATTGTTTGCCCTAATCGTGCTAGTTGTCTGGGGGCGTCCTCGTACTTCAGGCTGTGAAACAGAGGTGCTGGAGCCTGAACAACAGGTATCTTTAATTGGTCCCGTAGGTATCATTTCAGCATTGGCCAGGAGCGCATCGTGTGGGATTCGTTTCTATCTCTTTTTCTTAGCAGTTTTGAGTCTTAATTTGGCTATTTTTAATCTGCTTCCTCTTCCAGTATTGGATGGAGGGCAGCTTTTTTTAGTAGCACTTGAGTATTTTACAGGTGTTGTTATTAGGGAAGAGAGTTATGAGCTTCTTATGTTGATCACTCTTTTTGGGTTTGCTCTTTTATTTTTTTTCCTTACAGGACGTGACTTGAAGCGTAGTTTCAGTAGTTCTATTGAACGGGAATAGATTGTAAAATATTTTGAAAAAAGAATAATTGCCGGAGCTTTATAATTAAAAGCTCCGGCAATTATTCTTTTTTTTACAGGATTTAAACCCCGTAACAAACTTAACGTGAGGTTAAACTTGCGCTTGGTGTGGATGCTCAGATGTTGGGTAAATCTTTAAACGTTTGATTTGAAGGCTGGCTAACTTATTGCGTGGCAACATGCCTTTGACTGCATGCCAAAGCACGAATTCGTGGCAACGTTCCATTTTGTCGCGAGGGGTTGCTTTTTTTTGTCCGCTACGCCATCCGGTGTACCAAACATATTCTTTGCCTTCTAATTTATCCCCAGTGAGAACAATTTTCTCAGAGTTGATGACAACAACATAGTCGCCAGCATCTGTGTGAGGAGTATAGGAAGGGTCCTTTTTCCCGCGTAGAAGTGCTGCGACTTCTGTGGCAAGGCGGCCAGCAACTTTTCCTGTTGCATCAATGACGTGCCATTGCGGCTTGCGTTGGCCCGCTTTTTGATAGAAGGCGGTATTCATGTCCATAGAAAAACCTTTTTCCTAAGTTTTTTAATTTATTACAAGACTAACGTTCGGGGGAACTCAAAATTAAGTATAAAAGACTGGCGAGTATTGGTCAAATTTCGCATAGGTGTTACACTATAATCAAATTTTTTTAAGAGTTTTAAGAGGTCGTATTTGCTATGCTACAGTCATTTATTGTTTTGCTCCCGCCCCTAATTGTCTTGATTACCGCTGCTCTTACTCGGCATGTATTAGTATCATTGGTCTTGGGGATTCTTTCTGCGTCGTTTATTGCGGAAAATTTTTTGGTGGGTGGTTCCTTGTGGCATTCATTGTTTTCCTTTGGGGCTGTGTTTACGGATTTGGGCAATTTATACCTATTTTCCTTTCTTGTAGTGTTAGGGACGCTTATTGAAGTGGTGACGCATGCAGGTGGGGTTGCCGCATGTACTGCACTTTTTAAAAAATTTGTCACAACTCGGCGAGGAGCAGAGGGGTCTTCGCTCTTTCTCTCTACAATATTTTTCTTGGATGATTATTTAAACAGTCTTATGACGGGGTCTATAATACGTCCTTTAACGGATTCTATGAAAGTCCCTCGGGTTAAACTTGCATTCCTTATTAACTCTATGAGCTCTCCGATCTGTCCACTTATTCCGATTACTTCGTGGGCTGCGATGATATTTGTACAGTTGGAGGGAGCTGGAGTTACGGATATTGCGGGAAAGAATGAGCTTATAAGTGCAGATCCGCTTTTTGCGCATCTTGCAATTGTTCCTTTTGTCTTCTATGCGTTTTTTATAATGTTGTCTGCGCTTTTTATTGTGCGGATGGGGGTGTCTTTTGGAGCCATGCACCAGCAAGAGCGCATTGCGTTAGAAACGGGAAATCTTTATGGGGGGAAGCCTGAGCTTCAGAGGGCTTCAACTGTTTCTGATCGGCAGGGTAGTATTTCAGAATTTTTAGTTCCATTAGCATCTTTTGTCGTTTTTGTGTCTGGGTTTCTGCTATATTTTGGTGATAATTGGCTTTTTGGAGGGGCTAATGGATTTCTCGAGACGTTGAAAAAAGCTGGTACAACAAAGAGCTTGTGTATGGCTAGTCTCGCAACCCTTTTTCTGACATCGGTATATTATAGGTGGCAGCGCCACTTTTCGGTGCAACAGTTTTTTAAATCAGCATGGAATGGTATTTCGTTGATGAAGGGGTCGTTGGGGGTGCTTGTGTTGGCTTTTACATTCGGAAATATTATTAATAATGATTTACATGCAGGGGTTTATTTAGGTCAGATTATTTCAAGTTCGTTACCCCTTTTTATACTGCCATTAATAATCTTCTTATTGGCAACGTTGACGACGGCATCGACTGGATCTTCATGGGGCACTATTCTTGTTCTTATGCCTTTGACAATAAAAACGCTAGCATCGCTTGGCGTGGGGCAGGTGCCGTTTTCACCCTATCTTATTCCTGTTTTCTTTCCATCATTGGGAGCTCTTATTGCAGGGGCTGTAGCGGGTGCACATTTTTCACCTATTACGGATGCAACCGTTGTTTCTTCAATGAGCGCTGGAGCATATCACCTTGATCATGTTCGCACACAGATAAGTTATGCAACACCTGCGCTTATTGGGGCGTGTTTGGCCTTTTTGATTGCAGGAATGACTTACCAGTGGTCATTGCTTGCATCTCAGCTAGTCTCTTTCTTGTCGGGTCTATGTGTGACATTAACTCTATTATGGCTACGAAATCAGATTCGAATTAGAAAAGAGCGGCGCGAGCAGTATAATTAGGCGGCAAGAGCTCGTAACTGTTTCATAAAATCTTCAATCGCTTCAGGTGCTTTTGGTAGGCGGTCTGTTAAAGATACAGCTCCGTTTTTTACAATCCAGTAGTCATCTTCGATACGAATTCCAATGCCTTCATTGGGTATGTAGAGCCCTGGTTCGATGGTTATGACATCACCTTCTTGCAATGGTTGTTGTGTATCACCAACGTCGTGGACATCGAGTCCTAAGAAGTGTCCTATTCCATGGGTAAAATATTCTTCGAGACCTTGTTCTTTAAAGAACGCAACTGCATGGTGATGGAGAGATTTTTCCGGCTGTTCGTTATTTCTGATAAAAAAACCTGGTTGAGCAAGGTTTGCCACCAGTTCTTGGGCATGAAGTACAATTCTATATAATTCGAGTTGCCGTGTATTAAAGGTTCCTGAGGCAGGATACGTTCGAGTTACATCGGCGCAATAGTGTTCTACTGAGGCGCCTATATCCACAATGACGAGTTCATCTTCAAGGATTAAATCTTGTTTTGACTCGGAGGATCCAGCGGGGTTTAATCCTGTGTAATGTAAAATGGTTGCTCGTTTACCTCCGGCGACAATAGAAGGAAATGCATGTTCCGCAGATTCTTGCGCAAAAATATAATCAATGCTAGCGCGTATAGAGCTTTCAGATTCACCAACCTTAATTGCAGCAGCAGCGGCTTCATGGGCAAGTAGGGTTACCTCTCCGGCTCTAAAGAGCTGCTCAATTTCAGGTTTGCTTTTTATGCGGCGCATTGCGGCGATTTTCGCCGAGATGTCTTGCAAAGAAGTTTCAAGTTCAGGAAATTCTTTGCATAGCCTTAGTAGAAGTGGTGTTTGATAGGTACCGATTTTTCCGTAAGAGCTGAGAATCATTTTGAGATGAGTAGTTAGAGTGCTCCATTGTTCTATGGGATCAAAGAATCGAATCTGGTACCCTTTAACAGGAGATCCTAATGGGAGTGCTTGTTCAAAACCTAATGTTTTAGCCGTTGTATCATCTAATTGTAGTGAGTCACCCATCCAGGCACTGCGTGATGTTGAATAGTTAGGAATAAAAAGCGCATCGAGTGCACCTTGGGGTTCGATAATACATGCTAGTCCAGGTTCAGAAATGCCTGTGAAATAATAAAAAGAGCTGTCTTGATAGAATTGATGCCGCTCGTCTTCAAGCGCGCCTAAGAGAAGAATAGGTATTTGGGACTGTGAGACAAGCGTTTTTCGTCTTTCTTTAAAGAGTGCCTTGTTTAAAGTTTCCATAATTATATTATTCTTTCAAAACATTCGACGTTCTTGAAGTGCTTTGCAGACGGTCAAACGATCTAGGTATTCTAGTGTAGATCCTACCGGTATTCCGCGTGCAAGGCAGGTGATTTTTATCTGTTTATCTCGTAGCACTCGCGCAACCAATGCAGAAGTGGCTTCACCTTCTGGTGTTTGGTTCATTGCGAGGATAATTTCACGGCATGAACCGTTTATGCGTTTGACTAATTGCTCGAGGGAAAGGTCTTCAGGACCTATTCCATCTAAGGGAGATAGCGCTCCCCCTAATACATGGTAGAGTCCTGAATAACTGCCTGATTTTTCGAGAGTATTTAGGTCATACCAGGTTTCTACTACACAAATTAATCCATGATCTCGTTTAAGCGATGAACAGTAAACGCAGGAACCATTGCGTTCCTGCCAGGAGCAGCATTGAGAGCATTTTACCAATCGGTCATGTGCATCGCGTAAGGAGCGGCAGAATTGTTCTAATTGCTCTGGTGGCATAGTTAAAAAATGGTTGGCAACGCGATAAAGGTTTTTCGAGGCCAAATAAGGGACGCGTTGAAGCTGTTTTATGAGGCTTATAAGCGTCGGAAGTCCTTCCATTATGCCTTCTTTGGTTTCATAAGTTTAACTTGAATAACGCGAGCAAGGGTTCCAACTAATACGTATAGTCCAATTCCTACAGATAGTTTCATCATAACGCCGGTGATAATAAGGCTCATGACAATCATCATAAAACTCTGTTTTGCATCGGAGCTTGCCGAAGAGCCTGCTGTTGCGAAGAAGGTGGAGACGCCAAGTAGTATAGGAATAATATAAAGTGGGTCTGGGCTTGATAAATCTGTTATCCAGAAGATAAAAGGAGCTTGGTGGAGCTCAATTGAGCTGCGCAATGCGTTGCTCAGTCCTGCGAAGATAGGAATTTGTATAAGTACGGGAAGACATCCGATCCCGCCAGGGAAAGCCCCGTATTTGCGGATAAGTTCCATTTTTTCTTGTTGAAGGCGCTCTTTGTCATCCGCATATTTTTGTTCAAGATGTTTCATTTTTTTCATCATCTCTTGCTGTTTAAGCATGCTTTTTTGTCCGCGCTGTGTGAATGGCAGCATGGCGAGATTGATGAGAAGCGCTAAAATAACAATGGCCCAGCCATAGTTGTGAACATAAGAATTGATGAAGCGCAAAATTTTCATGAGGATTTTCGCAAACCAGGAGAACCAGCCATATTCCATTAAGACTTCGAGTCGCGGGTCTATAGCACTGAGCAGAGCCGCTTCTTTAGGTCCGCAATAGAATGATAGTGTCCATGTTGTTTTTTCCTTAATGGAAGGACCTTCCAAGATAGCGCTTAAGTGATTTCCTGCGCTGTTTTTAAAATATCCTCTACGAGCAAAGGCTTGATGGTCTTTTATTAGAATGTGCGTGAAAAAGCGATCTTGGACTCCAAACATCTGTGGCATAGCCCATACTGCATCGACTATATCGGCAGGAGCTATTTTTTCTAGTTTTTCATTGGTTCCTAAAACAATTCCTGAGACTATTTCATGGCCTTGTGCGTCAAGGAGTTCTGGTCGAGTGATAAAAAGTCGTGGTTGAACAGGAATGTCTTTTTGTAGGGGTTCTATGGTGAGCGTTAAATCTATAAGATTGTTTGCGGGAGATATTGAGAAAGTTTTGGTGATGCGTGCAGTTGGACTTTCTCCAATGAAGGTGATGGATGAGGATCCTTTATCACTCTTGCTCTCTGTAAGCGTGTAAAAGAAAGGGGTCATGTTGTCGAGTGCAACCAAAAAGAGTCTATTTTCTCGTTCTGTAAGAGGGAGTGGAGAGACTGTTTGAAGTTTATGCCCTTCGGGACGCTCTGAAATAAGGCGGTCAACCGTGCCTCCAAAATTTGTAAATTCTATTCTTGACTGGTGTGCGGGAAGTTCAAGTTTATGCTCCGTTTCGGTGAGCGGAGTATCAACAAAGTCTACTTCAAGTTTTAACGGTTGACGTATTTCTGGTGTAGAAAGAGCAGTTATGCGTTGCCCCGATTTAACTTCTTCCATCATTGGGACTGTGCCGCTTTTCGGTCCCATGAAAAAGTGCATCCCCCAGGATACGAGGCTATTAACTACCCAAAAAATTACTAGGATTGTTCCAAAACGGATAAAAGTATCTCGCCAATTCATTGCGTCTGTTCCCTTATAAAATTAATGCTTTTTTTGTTAATTGAATTAAGAGGAAGATTAACATAGATTGTTGCGGTAGGCTAGGTGAAAAAGTGTAAAAGGAGTTGGAAGTATGAAGATGGAGAAGCGTAAATTTCGCATTGGAGAGCTTGCACGAGCCTTGTCTCAAGGGGGTGTGAAGGTTGAGCCGTCGGTTATTCGTTTTTGGGAAAAGGAGTTTTGTGTAGAGTCGCGGCGGTCTGAAAAAGGGCAGCGGTATTATAGCGAGGAGGATTTTAGATTTTTTTTATCTATTCAGGAGCTTTTGTATAAGAAAAAGTTTACTATTGAGGGGGCGCGACGTATTTTAAAAGGCCGTTCTAAAGGGATTTTTGCTAATGCAGAAAATGCTGCTTTGCAACCAGTGTCTTTCGTTCAATTTGAACAGCTTGTGCGATTGCGGGAACTTCTTTTTAAATTGAAAAAGCTTTTGTAAGGGGCTCTCGTTTCTTCACAATTCTGCTACGCTAAATAAAATTTTGTAGGCAAATTTTATACGCTTTTTTTTTACCAGGATGATATGTATAAGAAAAATAGGCATATTCATTTCGTTGGAATTGGTGGCATAGGAATGAGCAGCATTGCAGCGATTTTGAAGCAGCAGGGGTATCGTATTTCCGGGTGTGATGCAGATTTGAGCCAAAAAAGCGTTAAAAATCTTGTGGCATCAGGGTGTGAAGTTTTTCAAGGGAATAATTCTGAAACTTGTAAAGACTTTTCTATTGATATCTTAGTGCATTCAACGGCTATAAAACTAGATAATCCAGAGCTTGTTTATGCCCGAAAGCGAGGTATACCTGTCGTTCACCGTGCCGATATGCTTGCGGAACTTACGAAAAAAAAATATAGTATCGCCATTTCTGGTTCTCATGGAAAAACAACAACAACTTCTTTAATTTCGCATCTGTTGATCGAGGCGCAGCTTGACCCCACGGTTATTGTAGGTGGCATAATGCATAATTTGGGTTCAAACGCACGTTATGGTAAAGGGGATTTTTTAGTTGCGGAGGCGGATGAAAGCGATAGATCTTTTGTTTCGCTATTTCCAACACTTGCTGTAATAACCAATATTGATCTTGAGCATCTTGATGTTTATCGTGATGGTATTGACCTTAAAAAAACATTTTTGCAATTTCTTGAGCGTCTTCCGTGGTATGGAAAAGCATTTTTGTGCAACGATGATACTTTGACGCAGGAACTTCTTCAGGAGATGCCTAAGGATATGCGTAGTAAAGTAGTAACGTATGGATTTAAGGAAGGATCGGATATTTATGCGACTAATCCCGACATTGAATCTGAAGATTCATCTTGCGTCATCCTGGTTCAAAATAAAGAACCATTTTCTATTACAACGCGTCTGTCTGGCCGGCACAATCTTTTGAATTCAGTAGTTGCTGTAGCGGTGGCGCTTGAAGTGGGAGTGAGCTCCATGCAGATTCAATCAGCGCTTTTAACGTTTAGAGGGATAGATCAGCGTTTTACGTATCGCGGGGTGTATAAAGGAGCAGAAGTTTTTGATGATTATGGGCATCATCCCACAGAGATAGAAAATGTTTTAAAAGTTGCCTTGCAGAGAATTAGAACAAGAGGTAAGGGGCGATTAATTGTCGTCTTTCAACCGCATCGTTTTTCTCGAACTGAAAAATTATGGGAAGCCTTTGTCTCTGTGTTTTCAAAAAGTCTGGTTGATCATCTCATTGTTACGGATATTCATCCGGCGAGCGAGGTTCCAATTTTGGGTATTACGGGAGAAAATCTGGCGAAGGCGCTTGCGGTTGAGGGGGGGGTGAAGAATGTTTATTATGCCGCTGCGGGGCAGAACTATGACGATATTGTAAAAAACCTTGATGTAATTCTTAAAGATTCTGAATCAAATCCTAAAAATGACCTGTTGATTTTTTTGGGGGCAGGAAAAATTAATCGTCTGGCCGAAAAAATATGTTCGTAATTATTTAGCAAAAGTTTTCTAAGATTCAATAAGTTGAGTGGGGGCGGTTTTCGAAAAAAATTAAAAAAACCCTTGAATTTCTCACTCTTTTTTTGTTAATATTAAATTATAATAGAAATAAAATTTAATTTTGGGAGGGTTTCGAGATGAATAAGAAAATGATAATTATTGTCAGCCTTGTGGGTGCTGTGACTTTCGGGTCACTTGTTCTTTACGGACGTGGCGGTGGTAGAGGTGGTGGTAGAGGCGGCGGCGGTAGAGGTGGAGGACGTGGCGGAGGAGCTCGAATGGCTGGTCGCGGCGGCGGTCGTGGAGGTCGTAGAGCGGGTCCAGGGCGTGGTGCAGGACGTCGTAGGGGTGGTCCGGGACGTGGTGTTTATAGGCGTCATGGATATGGTTACGGTGCCAGATGGTACGGGCATGGGTACCGTCCTCTATGGTTGGGGTTAGGGGCGGCAGCATTTATTCCATTTGCTGTGGGGGCCTATAAATTTAATAGTTATAGTGATTTAACTGATACGTATACAGATCTTC
>CAYRPI010000032.1:0-13566 GCA_964426225.1 uncultured Candidatus Babeliaceae bacterium
TTCATACGTAAAATCTCCATTTAAGATCATTTATTTTATCATATCAATACATTTAAATTTCTAATATATATTTTATTTTAATCTATTTAAAAAAAAAAGCAAGCATCGACGAAGAAAAAAGACAATTGAACTACTAAAGAAACCGTTGTTTTTTAAACACCAAACTTTATAGACTACGACTAGACCTAATGATAGATACCTGAGTAACTACATTATTCCAACGAATTTGAGAAGGAGCAGCATCCGTAAAAAATTATCTTCTCAAAATCAACTGCATAGATAAAGGCTGGAAAAGCCTCATTGCCACTACAGCGCTTATGCCTGCGACTGTTGCAGAAAGACCGGCAATTTGCGTTAAAATGTATACAAACCCCAAACATAAAACCGAACCTAGAAGCGCTAGAAGTACCGGCATCCAGACCTCATCCGCTTCTTCTGCCAATTTTATCTCATACACCACTAGTAGATCGAAAATGTATTCGCAGATCAAACCGACATAAACCGCCCCTGCAAAAACTAAGTAAAAATAGGGTCCCCCTACCATTTTTGTAAGCTGGATCGAAATAAGTGCGACTATTCCAAGAAATCCATATACCCCCATCAGAAGCCAGGGAAGTTCTTCAGCATACGGCTTACGGGCTTTCAAAGGATATACATCCCTACGCCAAAATATGATCGTCAAAAGTAACGCCCAATTTTCGAGAGAAAAGTTAGTTCTATCAAAATAGTAAAGCATCCCAATGAGCACAATACCCATAACGTTATTACCCAACCTAGAAACAAGTTTCATTATCGGTAAAGCATCCTCTAACCAGGGCTCACGCACAATGTACTGATCATACAAAAATCGCCCCGCCATTACGACCTCATACCCAATTAACAGAGACCAGAGCATGTCCATTCCTACAAAACGCAAGAAATACAGCGCCCCCCAAAAGCTTCCTGCTGTAACCAAAAACTCAACATTTAACCCAAAAGCCCTCTTGGCCAACTGTTCCCTAAAATTAACTATATCTTCTCTATTGTCCTGCATGGATTCCCCCTTCAACTCAAATCCATTTAACCCAACATTCCTAATTTTTTACATGTGCAACAAAAAACCCATCCCATCCGCCGCCTGCGTTCAAATAACTTCGAAGTTGACCTTAGCTTCGGAGGACTTGCGCCGTAGTCGTAATTACATCTTATTTTTTACATTCCCAGCAAAAAACCCACCGGGACTAAACCGATGGGTTTTTATTTTATCTTAACCAAATCTTCATTAGGAGCAAAATATGGCATCACCAAAACCGCTTAGCGGCAAACGCATTACCAGCTCCAGACTTTAAATACTTTTCAAACTCTAAGGC
Source organism: uncultured Candidatus Babeliaceae bacterium (assembly GCA_964426225.1). Classification (GTDB taxonomy): domain Bacteria; phylum Babelota; class Babeliae; order Babelales; family Babelaceae; genus UBA12395. The sequence goes on from CAYRPI010000032.1 coordinate 1,350, forward strand.
CTTGGAGTCATCCTCAAATCCAAGATACATAATAAGCTTCCACGGCTTGTATTTTGCCATATGCACCGACCCACCCGAATTATGGGTCTCTAGTCGTTGCTTCAGATCAGTTGTATAACCAACATATCTCTGATTTGAAAAGCTCACTGATTGAATTAGGTAAACATAATACATGTCTTTAAAACTTTTAAGACAGCCCATCCGCCGCTTGCGTTCGAATAACTTCCTCCGTCACTAAAGCTATGGAGGACAGGTCAAACTATCACTTAGCTCCGGAGGGCAACCTTCGCCTCTAGTTAATTTTCATTTAAAAAATTGGCCTGCCATCCGTAGCCGTAATTACACATCGAAGCGTAACCCCTGCTAGGCGAAGGATGGCGGGGCTAACGAGACTCGAACTCGCGACCTTCCGCGTGACAGGCGGACGCTCTAACCAAACTGAGCTATAACCCCAAACATGGCTCCTCGGGCAGGATTCGAACCTGCGACCCAACGATTAACAGTCGTTTGCTCTGCCGGACTGAGCTACCGAGGAATGCCTCTATTTTCAAATATTTCAACTTAATCACACCGACGCCAGCCACAACGACGAAGCTCAAAGAGCGAAGGCATATGGTGGGCGATACAGGGATCGAACCTGTGACCCCCAGTTTGTAAGACTGATGCTCTACCGCTGAGCTAATCGCCCCCCTACTAGGAATACAATACCGATTACTAATCAAAAAAGCAAGTTCCCTTTTAAAAAACTTACAGCGAACACCAAGCCTCTACGCTTTGTCAATCACCTCATTCTTTTCAAAACCGCTCAAATCCACAAAAATTCATCCCCCTACCACTCAACCTTTAATGGTGGTAATCCACGCGTATCAAAACGAACGTACTGGCAATTTGTGCGCAAATCCATACATCCCGGCTTACTACACCATAATCCCTTAGCAGACAGTTCAAGATCAAAAGAGAGCCGTTCTGCCACCGCAGCACTCTTACAATTTTCTTTATCACAAATAATCATGAGCCGCTTAAAGCCCAAACAATCGAAGGCATACCGCGTCGCCGCATTAGCCGCCTCCGTTATAACCCCGCATCCCTGTGCACTCTTACGGCACCAGTAACCTAATTCTACGCTAGGCACCTTCCAATCAGGACGGACTAAACCGATATCTCCAACCAACCGGCCCTCCGAATAGATGGCAAAATGAAACTCCTCTCGCAGGACAAATGCTGCATTAAAGCGACGCACCGTACTCTCCGCGTAAGAAAGCCCTTCAATCTTATATCGCTCAGCCCAAGGCATCCATTCGCTCAGCTGCTCAATAGTCTCCATAACGGCCTCATAAAGCACAGGGCCATCACCCAACTCAAAAGGACGCAAAACAAGCCGCTCCGTTCGCAAGGGAACCGGGGCGTCAATAAGAAGTGGTTCCGTACTCATAAAACCTCAGAAAGTTATTCTAAAAAATAAAAACTTTTCAACGCAAACTTCATAAAATACCTACCCCTTAAAACAAATCTGCCCACTACGATTGTCTTCGTAATAACAAATTCCCTACCTTTTCTCAATGGTTTTAGAAAAAGAATGGATGAAACCAGAAAATACCATGCTAAAAAACAATAATGGTAACAATTTCCAACGAAATATTTCTTCTCTTCCCAAGGTTTAATAATTTGTCACACTAAGCATTATAAATGAAACAGGATTTAATCCTGAAAGAAGATTTTACCAAAGAATCCTAGGAGAAACTAATGGAACTTGTTGATAAAACAATATCACTAGCAACACTAAACCAAATGGCCGATAAAATGTTTGGAAAACTTGTTAAGGCTGTAATTAATATCAAACAAAACATCATGTTAACTCTAGTAAAACCATGATCATACACAAAACCCTCGTTTCAGGCCACTGGTTCACTTTCACACTTATCGAACAATTAGCAAACATCGGTACCGATGTTGCCCGAGCCATTCGCTATAAACAACAAAACGACCTGTTAGCAAGTGAAGCCGCACTCTATCGAGCCCTTGAACTTATCGATTTCACGGTCATGGATCCTAAAAACAAACGCCGACTCAAGGAGGTTTTACGCGCACGAGAACTTCTTATCGATTACCTTCTCTATGAAAATGAATATGGCACCACAGCCGAATTTTGGCACAACTATTTCTACGACTTCAACTATGCAGCTGCAATTCAAAAAGGTAAGTAACCGATGAAAGCCTCTATGCCACCATTCAAAATTATAGACTTAACCCATAACATTACCCCCACAATGCCAGTCCACCCCTACGACAATCCTATATCTCTAAAGAAAACACGCTCTCTCGAATATGACCATTATAATGATTGGACGCTCTGCTCAGGCATGCACGTCGGAACTCACATCGACGGTCCCGGGCATCTAACCAACTCCCCCATCCTTCTTTCAGACCTCCCTGCAGATAGATTTGTAGGACGCGGTGTTTTAATAGATGCTCGCCCCAAAACTCAGGATTTAACCGGAGAACAAAATTTAACCCTAAAAATCGATACCGCACTGCTAGAGAATATACCCAATGAAGAGCCCCCCATTGTCCTGATCATGACCGAATGGTATAAAAAATATCATAGCCCCGACTACTTCAATGCACACCCCATCATTTCACCCGAGACAGCAAGAAAATTCGTAGAAAAGGGTATTAAAATGATAGGTATAGACTTCTTCTCCCCTGACTATTACCCCTTTGAAGTACACCAGATACTCCTTGAGGCAGGCATTCTAATTATTGAAAACCTAAAAAATCTCGAACAGTTAATCGGCATCACCAACTTTACCATCATAGCCCTACCCCTAAAAACAGAAACCGACTCGTCGCTTGCACGGGTAATTGCCCTTCAGACAACGCCTTGACCTGGGCATCCGTTTAAATCAAAAAATCATACCGCACTAAAAACCCACCCGGCTCACTCTGGTGAGTTTTTTGCTGGCATTCTAAACTGTTTTGCAAGTTCTTGTGCGCGCTCTAAAACCGCAGCTGGCAAATTAACTCGTTTAGCAACTTCAATTCCAAAACTGCCGTCCGCAAAGCCCCGTTCAATCTTATGCAAAAGCAAAATTCCATCCGCTGTCTGCTTACTCGCTGCATGGTAGGCAACAATCCCTGGATGCAGTTCTTCAAGTACTTTCAACTCATGAAAATGAGTAGCAAAAAGCGCGCGCGGCCGCACTTTATCATGTAAATATTCAACCACTGCTTGAGCAATTGCAAGTCCATCATAGGTGCTAGTTCCACGGCCCACTTCATCCAAGATGACTAAGCTATTCTCCGTTGCACTGTTACAAATAATAGCCGTCTCTTCCATCTCAACTAAAAAGGTACTTTTACCCTCGGCAACCTGGTCCGCCGCACCAATACGCGTAAAAATACGATCCACTAAAGGCAAAAACGCCTGATCTGCCGGAACCCACGATCCCGCCTGCGCCATAAGAACAATCAACGCCACTTGCCTTAGAAAAGTCGACTTCCCACCCATATTCGGACCCGTGATAATCCACGTTCGCTCTGCATCGGTCAATGCAACGTCATTTGCTATAAATGAAGACCCCAAAATAGATGCCACTACCGGATGTCGGCCCCCTTTAATAATAATATCACGCCCCTCATGCATTACCGGGCAGGTAAATCTCTGCTCATAGGCAGCTCGTGCAAGACCAAGAAAGGCATCCGACTGCGCTACTAGCTGCGCACTCTTTTTTAAAGCCATGCCAATAGATTCAACCGAGGCACAGACCTGCGCATAAAGCTCTTCATCCAAAATCTCACTCTCGCGCTCCGCACGGATCAAATCCTGCTCAAGAGCCTTTAATGCAGGAGTCGAATAACGCTCTGCATTAGTTAAAGTCTGAATGCGCTCATAATCCACAGGAACACGGTCTCGATGCGTCTTGGTCAACTCAATCGTATATCCTTGAGCCCGACTATAGCGAATTTTAAGCGACAGCACCCGTGTTCGCATCCGTTCCGCCATCTCAAATTCTGCTAACGCCTGAGCTCCATCTTTCATAAGCATCCGCAAGCGATCCAGCTCCGCATTAAAACCCGTTCTAATGTTCCAGGTACGTGAATGCTCATGGTTTAATGCACGTTCTAATAAATCTAAAATTTCGTGAAAATCCCCAATGCCTTCTACAATACGATTGATAAGCACACTCTCACTCGTAGATGCCACAAGCAACTCTTTTATCCGAGATATGGCACTAAGTCCGCGAGCTAAAGCTCTATAATCCTGCAAATTAGCCCGACGCAAGGCAATACGCCCCACCACGCGCTCAAAATCACCCGTCTCTTTGAGAAGCTCTAATAACTTTTCACTAACAGGCCTACTGCCTCATGACGCGCTTTAATAAGCTCTTTTTTAATAAGCGGGCGGACTATCCATTTACGAATCATCCGAGACCCCATAGAGGTCGCCGCACGATCTAAGATAGAAAAAAGCGTATGAGTCCCCGATCCATCCGTACAATTTTTCACTAATTCTAAATTCCGCTGAGTTGCCGCATCAATAAGCAGATAATCATCCGGTGCATAAAAAAAGAGTTGGGTACAAACATCCAATGCACGCTCTTGATTCCGCTTTAGATAATAATACAAAAGGGCTAAGGCACCATAAGCCGCGGGCACACGCCGCACCATCTCCACCGCAGAGTTCGATCCTACTCCTCCAGCATTCAGCCCTGCAAACCAGGTAGAAAAATCATCATCAGAATCTTGAGCAGGATTTAATCCTGGAACAAGGGTAGTTACATATCCTAATCTACGAATCCGTACTTCAAGCGATGGGGGAACTATAATTTCATCCGGAGAAAACCGTTTTAATTCCGCTTCAAGTTGCATCGCATCATTCTGCGCAACAAAAGTCACAAATAACTGCCCCGTCAACAGTTCAACAAACACGCATCCATACGTTTCATCTAAACCAAAGAGCGCTGCGCAATAGGAGGCAGACCGTTCATCCAATAATTTAACATCGGTCAATGTTCCTGGAGTTAAAACATGCGTCACTCCACGTTCTACAATTTTACCCGGACGTGCAGCCTCAAGCTGTTCACAGAGAACAACTCTAAATCCACCACGGACTAATTTTACTAAATAATGATTAAGCGTGTGGACAGGAACGCCACACAGAGGAACAGGATTGCCTTCAAAGGTCCCACGTTTAGTGAGAGTGATCCCCAAAAAAGCGGCCGCCTTCTGGGCATCCTCAAAAAAAAGTTCATAAAAATCGCCCACCTGAAAAAGCAATAGCTCCTCAGGAAAGCGCTCTTTAAACCCAAAATATTGTTGAAGTAACGGTGTTGTACTCATAATCTCTTAACGCAATCGCACAGTCCTAAATTTTTCCAATAAAACTCATCTTCCAGGATTAAATCCTGTTTAAAGTTTGTACGGACTGTGCGATTGCGTCAAGCAAGATTCGATTATGGTTTTAACCTAGAACCCCCTGATACCCAGGAACCCCTTGAGGCAAAAGTGACTGAACAAGCGACTTGCCCATATCTAAGAAGCCACCACCTTGTTGTAGATCAACCGGAGGAACTACGGCATCAACGAGTGCTTTTATAGTCTCTTTTAAGCTATCTATATCACCCTGATTATATTCTCTCATGACATCCACTAAGCACTGAGAAATTTTCTGAGTATGATCTATATACATCTGTTGCATATTAGAATCCCCATCATTTTCTTCTTTATTGCAGAGCATATACCCCAATACCTTCTCAGACTCCTTAAAGAGCCTTTGAAGAGCGGCAAGAAGATCCGTACAACGCAAGACATAAATATTCAATATACCCTGTGATGCAACATTGAAGTTTTCAAATTTTGTTTTAAAGCCATCTCTCTGCGTTTTCTTATAACTAACCTTGCGCGTCGCTTCGGTCAATCGATTATTTTGTTGAACTGTTCTGTTTTGAATAGCGGTTAAATCCGTCACAATTTTCTCTTGTGCCGTGATTTCCTTGTCCAAACTATCCATATGAGTCTTGGCTTCTTTTCTCTTCTCGTAGAACCCAACCCACATATTCATCTGGTTGGCCATATCCCCTAATTTACTATTAACAGCCCTTACACAAACGTCAAACTGTGTCCGATTTGTGACAAACCATTGCAAGGAAGGTGTGGATGAGACAATATCACTAAAAGGAAATTGCTTTTGAGCATATTTTAACGGAACCGAAAGTATCTTGTTAAAGACTAGGTCAGTTACGCAATCTGTTACCAACTTAGAAGACCATCCCCATGCCATAGTAGCCACCGAGCTGCCAAAACCTGCTAACCAAGATGAAGCACCGGTTGAAGGCTGAGAAGTACCCTCAAGAGTTGCTAACCGCTCATGCAACTGCGTCAATTCATCTCTTAACGCCTGCGTAGAATTATCTGTAGCGGGAACCCATTGTCTAAACATGTGGTACGCCGCTAGTGCTACCGCTCCAGCACCCAATCCATATGCTGGCCACCTAACTGCTCTAAACCACCAGAGATAGTTTTTAAAATCACGTGCAGCCGCTTCTACATGCCCTTGCATTTCAGCAGTTGTACAAACCCACTCAGCACCGCGACGCACTTTCCATGGCAACGCTTTTCTAGGCGCCTTAACCATAAAATCTGGAGTCAATTGTGGTTGTTGAAATTGTTGCGGCATAGGTTGCTGAGATTGTTGTACTGGTTGCTGTTGCTGAGGTTGCTGTTGTAATTGTTGCCGCCGCTGTTGAAAAACCTGCATAAGCGCAAGAGCGTTATTTGTGCACTTGGGAATCATCTGATTAAGCTGATTACCCTTATACCCCATATCCAACTCTAAAAAATCTTTCAATGCCTGAGGATTGCCTGCTATTTGAGTAAACTCTACCATCATCTGCTGTTGCTCACTTAGCGCGCCCTGTTGAGGCATACCCTGAGGAACCCCCTGCTGCGGCCCATACTGAGGAGCATATTGCGGAACATATTGCTGTGGCATATACGGCTGCTGCAGTCCATAAGGTTGTTGATTTTGAAAGCCTTGCGGCCCATATGGTGGCCCATACTGCGGTTGCGGAGCATACTGCATTGCACATGCCGCACCTGGCACCAGAGCTGCAATTATTGCAGCAAAAAACATATTTCTTGAAAAAACATTCATAGTAAAAAACCTCCATTTACCGTCGCGCCTAGCGCTCCGACGTAACCTTACCCATTTATTTTAGACGTCCCAAATAACGCCCTGTATGACTCTCAGGACACCGAATCAACGCTTCAGGTTCGCCATACGCGAGTATACGTCCCCCTTCATCGCCACCTTCAGGTCCCAAGTCAATCAAATAATCGGCCGTTTTTAAAACATCCAAATTGTGCTCAATAACCAATATTGAGTTTCCTTTCTCAATCAAACGATCAAAAACCGCCAACAATTTTTCAATATCACACGCATGAAGCCCCGTTGTAGGTTCATCTAACACATACAACGTTTTGCTGCCCCGTTTTGCAAGCTCATTCACAAGCTTTATACGCTGCGCCTCACCTCCTGAAAGAGTGGTAGCCTGTTGCCCAAGGGTCAAATAATCCAGACCCACATCACACATAAGCTGCACACGCTTTTTTAGAGCTATGAAGGAAGAAAAGAATTCCAACGCTTCACCAAAGGTTAAATTGAGTATATCAGAAATCGTTTTATTTTTAAACTTTATCTGTAAAGTTTGTTCATTAAACCGTGTTCCTTTGCACTCTTTACATTGTATAGAAACGTCCGCCAAGAAATGCATCGAGACCGTTAAAGATCCATCTCCCTTGCACGCTTCGCAACGACCGCCATTGGGAACGTTAAAACTAAAGCGTCCTGGGGCATATCCGCGCGCATTACTTTCGGGTAAAGATGCAAAAAGATTTCGAATGTCATCAAATATTCCTATGTAAGTAGCAGGGTTAGAACGAGACGTTCTTCCAATAGGACTCTGGTCTATCATCACCATAGAGGCTAACTGCTCCGCTCCTTTGACCTCTGCTACCGCACACCCTGCAGGTCGCAGGCCTAATGCCCCCTGTAACGCAGGGACTAATTCATCCATAACTAAAGAACTTTTGCCAGAGCCCGATACACCGGACACTCCACACAGAACACCCAGTGGAAAATCAACCGTAAGATCTTGGAGATTATTTGCCCGTGCATGTAAAAGTTTTATAAATCCGGTAGGTTTTCGAAGAGGTACAACACGCTTAATCATCCGCTCACCGGACAAATACTGTCCTGTTACAGATTGACGATTACGAGTAATCTCTTCAGGACTTCCTATTGCAACAATATTCCCGCCATACACGCCCGCAGCAGGACCCATATCGATAATATAATCGGCGCTTTTCATAGTATCACTATCATGCTCAACCACTAATACCGTATTTCCCTGGTCGCGCAAACGCTTTAAAGTCTCAATAAGTCGATCATTGTCACGCTGATGCAATCCAATACTTGGTTCATCCAAGATATAAAGAATCCCACTCAACGCAGATCCCAACTGTCGCGCAAGTCTAATACGCTGCCCTTCACCACCCGACAAAGACCCTGCCGTACGATTAATAGTTAAATAACCTAACCCCACATCATTTAGAAAATGGAGCCGATGAATAATTTCATTAATAAGGACTTGGGCAATTTCTCTCTCAAAGCTATTAAGTTCAATAGTTTTAAAAAAAGCGAGACACTGTTTTATAGAAAGCTCACCTATTTCACAAATATTTTTTCCAGCCACCACAACCGAAAGAGCTAACTCATTAAGCCGTCTTCCATAGCACTGGGTACAGGTAGGAGTTGGAGCAAACCAATCGGCTGCATTAAATAATACTCCCAATCCATGACACCGCGTACACGCTCCCATAGGAGAGTTAAACGAAAAAAGACGGGGTTCAAGTTCAGGAAAAGCGGTCCAACATTGCACACACGTGCGCTGAGTGGAAAAAAGATGCTCTTGATTTCCCACAACAATCGTACAAAAACCTTTTGATACCCGACATGCACGCGCAATAGCTTCGGAAAGCCGCGCCCGCTCATCTTTATCGCTGGGAACAACGTCCAATTGATCAACAATTCCTTCAATAGTATGCGGAACCGTTTTTGAGAGACCCAACCTTAAAACATCATCAACAGATTGTAGCGAAACTTTCTGTCCATCAATAATAAACTTGCGCACACCCTGCTCTACACACGCCGTAAGCTCCGTTACAAAAGTTCCCTTGCGGCGATACGCAATAGGCGATCTTATCCCCACACACAATGAAACAAAACGCGCACACACAAGCTCTTCTATCTGTTCCGTAGTACAAGTAGCAACTAGCAAATTGCAATCCGGACAATGAACCGTTCCAATACGAGCAAAAAGCACCCGTAGATAATCGTATACCTCGGTTATAGTGCCTACTGTAGAACGAGGATTACTGCCCACCGTCTTCTGGTCAATAGCAACCGCAGGACATAATCCATCAATACGATCACATTGCGCCTTAGGAGGCATACCCAAAAATTGACGTGCATAAAGAGAAAGAGACTCTAGATAACGCCGCTGCCCTTCGGCATAAAGCACGTCAAAAGCTAACGAACTTTTACCCGATCCAGACGGACCCGTAATAACGGCTAGAGAATTTTTAGGAATGGAAACCGTAATGTTTTTTAAGTTATGTTCCCGAGCTCCGACTACAACAATGTTAGAACGATCGTTCATGACTCTCTCTCAATTTCGACTAAATTAACATTTATTTCTATTTTTAAGGCTTTATATATTAAGTTTAACAAAAACATCTCCTTTGGCAAGAAATAAATCTTCTAAAAGCACAAAAACTAGTGGTTAAATCAACTTTTTCGACAAAACGACTAACCTATGTTAGTTTTAACAACTGACATCTCATTCTCACAATCACCTGTTTAGAGCAGGATTAAATTCATAATTAAATCCTGCTCTAAAAAACGGTAACTATAGTATTTTCCCATAATTTCTTAGGAGACTCAATGAGTCAGTACGATGCACACAAAACCGTGTTATTACCCTTTCTTCTTATTGGATTGGTCGCCCTTGGCGCAATAATTTTCTCTGGCTTTTACATCGTAGAACCAGGATTTGCCGCAATTCACCTGCGGCTTGGAACCATACAAAAAACAACCAAGGAATCTGGTCTCTATTTCAAAATTCCTTTAATAGACTCCGTAACGATGTTTGATCTTCGCATTCAAAAGGCGCTGATCGAAACAACGGCTCTTTCAAAGGATTTACAGAGTGTTAAGGTTGAAATGGCCATTAACTACCGCATTCAAGATGCACAATTACTCTTTCTAAACATCAGCACATCGTTTGAAAAAATTATTATCGACCCCTTTGTCCAAGAGAGCGTCAAAGCAGTCGTTGCAAAATTTGACGCAGAGAGCCTTATTCAAAAACGGCATGAAGTTAAGGAACTTGTCATAAGCGAACTAACCGAACGTCTCTCATCAAAACATATTCTTCTCGTTGACTTCAATTTTACACACCTCGATTTTTCGGAAGATTTTATTAAAGCCGTTGAATCCAAACAGATCGCAGAGCAAGATGCAAAACGAGCAGAAAATCAGACCAAACAGGTTAGAGAAGAAGCAACACAAGCACGTGCACGCGCGGAGGCAGAAGCATTTGCTCTTAAGGTAAAACGTGAGTCACTTACCCCTGAACTAATCAAACTTAAAGAGGTTGAAGCTCAAATTAAAGCAATCGAAAAGTGGGATGGGCACTTACCTCATATCACCGGCTCTTCAATTCCACTTATGCCAGTTTTAGGACAGATGCACGAGTCTGCAGCATAACCAGCCAGGACTTAGGTCCTGGACCTGGGAAGGGTTTAAAGAAATAACAAAAGTGGCTGTTCGAAAATTTTAAGATCTTCGAACAGCCACTTTTATTAAATAAGTCGCGGACTTGTAATATTTTTTGAATGTTTAATTTAATACGCCTTTTTTAGCCCAAAAACTTTTGCGCACATTAAATGGACGATTTTTTTCTTTAAAATCTTTTTGCAACATTTTTACAAATAGAATCGAACCACGCTTAACAGAGGGCTGTTTAACAGGGCTTAAAACCTTCTCGATTCCCTTTTTAAATGCGGGATCCCATGTAAAATTAGCAGGCGGTGTATTGTCGGCATTGACATTTGCAAAATTTATTGTCAAACTGGTAATGAATAATAACGAAAAACACTTTAACATATAATTCCTAAGTAAAATAAGTTTTTTAAAATCAAACAATTTATAAAGTTTAGTATAACTGAGAATAAAAAAAAGAGCAATAATCATGATAAATTTTCTATCCCCCTTCATTTCACTTTTAGGTAGCGCTGAGCTACTTCTACTTTTTAATCTTGTAGCTATAGGCCTAAAAAGCGTACTTTTATTTCTACTCCCCTCTTATTCTTCAAAAGTAAAAACCAATAAAACAACTGCCTATTGGCTCTTTACCGCTATCTTAGCGTCTGTTTTAGTCAACGTCTGTACGGCTTTCTATGCAGTTCAACAGCTTAATCTAATAAGCCTAGCCCCCGTTTTTTCAGGCATTCCTCCTTGTATCTCACAAATAGCAAATATTATATATCAACTAGCACTTCTCTTGTTTGTTGAATATCTCATAAAAACTTTTCCATCCAAATTAATCCAAAGACTCAGGACCTCTTTAGGCGCTCTGCTTATAGGAGGCGTTATTCTCAGAGCCACCCCTTTTGCCAGCGGCGTAGAACAAGAAGCTCTACGTCTTTATCTATGGCGAGGATGCCACTGGTTTCTTTTTATAATAGCACTCTGGACCATTATAAAAGCGCTAAAAACTATCACCAAAGCCAATATTCCCTTTTTGCTCCAACACCAACTTAAAATTTTCACCTATGTCTTTATGATACCCGCCTTTGTCCTTAAATTCATCAGTATAAATCCCTTCTCCGGAGCCTATATTTCGGCACTACCCACCTTTATAGTCATGAATCTTTCAACCGCAGTATTAACCAGCGCCATCTATTATTGTACTTTCCGCCTTATCGGCTTACGATTTCTGAATGCTAAAGAACATATCACCACCTCAAAGCGATATAATTTTGTAGATACCTTCAAAAAAACTATTAATCAGTTAGGGCAAGCAACCACCAGTTCAGAACTAAAACATATCGTTCAACATTTTTTCAGCGAAACATTTGCCATTAAGCCCAACTC
>CAYRPI010000033.1:0-300 GCA_964426225.1 uncultured Candidatus Babeliaceae bacterium
CGAGGGACTATGATTTTAAATTGGCAGATATTCATCCGCTTGAGTTTGAATTTTCCAAGCAAGAGGAGCTTTATGGCGATTTTGTTTTTAAAGAGCCCTGTATTAGCGTTGAAAGCTATGTAGAGAAATTTAAGCAGCTTAAGAATAAGGTTGTACAATGGAAACCAGTATTCCCGTTGTCTGAATGCTCGTGCCCAGGGTTTGAAAGAAAAACACTTACTGAACCCTCTATTCGAACCAGTTATGAGCAACATATTGTTAAAACATTGGTTAAAAGATTTAAAGAGGGAAATGAGACGG
>CAYRPI010000033.1:310-4939 GCA_964426225.1 uncultured Candidatus Babeliaceae bacterium
CATATGCAAGTATTGGTTCTGGAAGTCTTTTGCCTGACTTTTGCATCTTAGATCAGTTTTTGGATAACTGTCCTACTGCTAGCATTACTCTACATCTTGTGGATATTGCTTACAAAACTTATATTCAGCTTCTCATGCTTAATGAGCAAGCTACCGCAAAGCTGGTAATAGATGCGTCCACCGTCTCTGTGCTTAAGGAACCATCGTATGAATGTTTTCAGTCATCAGAGAATACACAAAAGGCAGAGGAGTTGGTAATTAAAAAAAATGCAAATCTTGTACAGGGAGACGCTTCTTTATTGTTCAATATTAAGGACGTTACGCTTACTCAATCGCAAAAGATGTTGCTTGTGTACAATGTCATTGTGTTGCATGAAACTTTTCAGCGTTTTTTATATCTCCTTGAAAAAAGACATCCAAAGGCCACTATTAAGCTTTTCCTATGGGACTCGATGAAGCAATTTACTAGCAAGTTACATACTTTGCCACAACCGCTAGACTTTATGGGCTCTTTACATGCACTTTTCCTTAGTTACTACGTAAATAAGGAAAAGGATAGAAAGATTACAAATGAACTTAATTTTTTGATATCAACCTGTTTAAAAAAATGGAAGGATTTCTCAGCTTTAGTGGTTTTGGAACGTGATCTTGTTGAAGGGGATCCATTGGTAAAGATAACCGTATACAAAAGCTTTTTAGTTTTGTATAGACTGGCTCGAAATACTGACAATTTAACAACGTATGAGGGTTGGAAGCAAAAAAACTGGAAGAGTGATTTTGTTGAGTTGTCCAAGAAATTTGCCTTTTTAAGAACTCCACGTATTCCATATGATAAAGTAGAGATGACGGCTGAAAATTCCGAAATTATTCAAAAGGAACTCATCCTTCACGATTAAATCCCAGGATTAAATTTTGTTATACAAAAAGAGGATGCGGTTGTTAAAAACTGCATCCTCTTTTTGTGCGTTCAGCGCAGACGGGGGTAAAATTCTTGTGTTTTATTGGCTGGCCAAGATATGCTGATTATATAAAAGAAAGCATCAGTTTTTTCCAGGATAAAGCTTGTTTTTCTAGGGAGTTTGTTTATATGTTGATAAAATTTTCTGTTATTCTGCCTACCCTAATCTTTTTCTTAGGAGCTTCAGTGCTTGCGGCGGATGTCAAAGTAATAATCGATAGTTTGAAGAATGAAACTGATGTTACAAGCTTTGAACCAAAATTCAAGAATCAGAGTACAGGGTTAACGGGACCAGAGAAGCAAGCTGTGGCGGATGGATTGTTGCTAAAACTCGCCTCCACCAAAAAGCTCGATATAGTAAAATATTTGGTCGAAACGGCGGGGGCGAATGTTAATGTGAAGGACAATTGGGCGGTGACTCCTTTGTATCGCGCTGTAAATGGTGAAAAATTGGAGGTGGTTGAGTATCTAATTGGCAAGGGTGCCGATGTTAATTGTAAATGAACGCTCTCCATTGAGCTTGGTTGCAGGGACGAATAATTTTAAGCTTTTAAAGAGCCTTGTTGAGCATGGTGCCAATGTTAACATAAGGGATGGATGGGGGCACACTCCACTGTTTCCGGCTATTGAGATATTTAACATTGATACAGTAAAGTATCTGGTTGAGCATGGTGCGGACGTTAATGCGCAGGATAATGTCAAAAGAACGTCCCTTCACACTACTGCGCAGTCGTTCGATGATATTGCAATTGCACAGTATCTGATTGAAAAGGGTGCAGATGTTAACTTAAAAGACAATTGGGGGTACACTCCTTTAGGCTTAGTCTCATCTTATAGTTTTGGTGATGCAATGCATTTTCTTTTGACGCAGGTTGGCGAAGAGGCCGAAAAAAGGGTCTTTGAAAATTTGGCCCGTGCACTTAAAAGTATATAAGAGGTTATTGGTAGATAAACGGGTAATTATTTAGCATAAGGAGACCCATTCGTTGAAAAGAATTCTTGCAGTGCTGTTTGTGCTTGTGATTTCGGTTCCGGTTGCGTCGATGGAAAATTTGGCCAGAGCGTTACGTGAAATAGCGCAATCTGGCTCTTTGGATAAAGACTGGAATTTTAATTTGTCAAAAGTAGACGTTACAGCAATGACTGATATTAGCATTCAACCCTTGTGTAAGGCTTTTAGTGATGAGGGTGGTACGATTAAGATGATTTATCAGGGTATGGTTGATCTGTATAAAAATCTCGGGCCTCTCTTTCCTCTGAGTGAGTGCCATTGTAGTTCTTTTACTCGCTCCTTTATTCAGGGACCGTCGGTTAGGACGAGCTGTGAGCAGTTTGTGATTCGGAAGTTGTTAGACAGTGCGAATAAAAAAGGTGGAAAAGTTGCGTACGTAAGTGTTGGCTCAGGGGGCTTATTGACTGATTTTTCCATAGCAGACCAATTTCTGGATAAGGTTCCTACGGCACAGCTGACCGTACATGCGGTAGACTTGGCATATAAACACTATCTTTTACTACTGGATTTTTGTAAAGGGCAGCCCTATCTTACTGCTCAGTCGGTTCAACAGGCGAAATTGCTTGAGTGGAACTTGCCTGAAGTTCTCTGGAGAGAGGTTGAGCTGGGATGGAGTTTAGATAACGTGCAGTCGACAATTAACTTGCCCAAGTCGCCTAGTAATCCCATTGAAAATGGAAAGATAGTGGAGAAGCTTGTGGTTCCGAATGAGCAGTTTCAGCGGTTTCTTTATCTGTTGAGGAGTCGGCATCCAAAGGCTACGGTTAAACTTATTCTGTGGGGTTCTATCTCACAGCTAACGGCAAATCTTGATATTCTAGGTCACATCCCTGATTTTGTTGGTTCTGTAGATGGACAGCGTAAGGCAAGCGGCTCTGGTGCAAGCGAGGGGATGAATGCAGGTGTAAATGATTTTGAGAAATTATGGTCTACATGTATCTCAAAGGGAGGTGCGTGCGATAATTTGGTGGTCGGGATAAATGATATCATGGGGGGAGTGCCGATGATGCCAGAACCGCAGGGTGCATCTCTTTGGATACAGCGATTGGTTGCTAATGCAGCGCCGTTTACAAAAGAATTTGTCATGAATTGTACGTCTGAGATGAAAGAGGTGTGGCCGTATGGTCTTTCTAAGACGTTTTCTTGTGTCTTGCCTCTATTATCTGAAGAAGCTGCTCGGAAAGCGATTGATGGGTTATAATTAGTGGCGAGGAATGAATAATAACCTTAGTTGTTAATAAGAGGACTGCGATAATGAAAGCTATTGAATTTATTGCAAATGCGCACAGGATGGCACGATTAAAGTTTCAAAAAAGTATTGGAAGGATCTTGATCAAGAATTAAGAGTAATACTTTTGGTTGAGGAAAGTGCGCCTGAAGCAAAGCAAAAAAAAGTTGGGAAGAAACGATTTGAAGCTGTGAGCGTGAAAGCCAAAGGGCTTAGGTTTGATAAAACGTTCCCATCGTCGTTTTAAAATCTGTCGTGCGTGAAATTGGAGCTTTGTGCACAATCTCAATTGTTGGTCTTGAGACCATTGATCGTGCTCTAGATATAAGTCAAAGTTGTAAGTATTCGTATTTTGATAGTTTGATTGTGGCATCAGCTCTTGAAAATTCTTGCTCTATTTTATATTCAGAGGATATGCATCACAAGCATGTTGTTAGCGATGGCTTGGAAATCCTAAATCCCTTTGCATAGTTTTGAATGTGGATTGATTCA
Organism: uncultured Candidatus Babeliaceae bacterium; assembly: GCA_964426225.1. Classification (GTDB taxonomy): domain Bacteria; phylum Babelota; class Babeliae; order Babelales; family Babelaceae; genus UBA12395. The sequence goes on from CAYRPI010000033.1 coordinate 4,001, forward strand.
GTCTTGTGTAAGCCATTCAAACAGGTTTTTTGGCGCGTCAAAGTCTTCTTTTCCCCAGCCTGGGATTAGGGGATTTTTTGGCGGCCAATACAAAAGCTCCCCTTTTGCCCACTCGGGTATTGGGCCATATTCTGTTTTCCAATGGAAGTTTGTAAATAAAAAATAGGTAATCCACTAGTTTAACTAGTGAGACTTTCAAAGCTTGGCGCCAAGATTAAGTAAAGATGATGTTGTTGCGTTATACTTCTATCGGCTTGACGGCAGATAGAAGTATAACGCAACAACATCATCATATGAAAGTTTAAGTCATTCAAGATGGGACTGCAAATATCATCTAGTTTTTGTTCCGAAATTCCGGAAAAAGGGATTGTTTGGAGAGATACGGGCGTATTTAGGTCCAGTGTTTCGAGAATTGGCACGACAAAGAGAATGCGAAATTATAGAGGGGCACATGGCAGGAGATCATGTGCATATGCTCATAAGAATACCACCAAAGTATGCAGTAGCGGCAGTAGTTGGGTATCTCAAAGGTAAGAGTGCGATAGCAGTAGCAAGACAGTTTGGTGGTCGCAAAAGAAACTTCAATGGGGAATGTTTGTGGGCCAGAGGATATGCTGTTTCTACAGTTGGATTTGAGACAGAGCAAATTAGGTCTTATATACAACATCAAGAGAAAGCAGATAGTGTGGATTTCAGTAGTACTGGCGCATTTTAAGATAGTTTAACTGGCAGTCCTTGGGACTGCTACAGCCGTCAAGCCCCTCGCTTTGCGAGGGCGTTATGACTTTGAATTCGTAAGGATCTTCGGATTCTATGGTGGTGGAGCCATCAGGGTGTTTTACTTCTATCTTGACAGTGGGATCACCAGATTTTTTTTGCTCCAAAAAGACAAGCGGTATAAGGGAGGGTGTCCCTTTGCGTTCATTAATATCTGCGCTT
>CAYRPI010000033.1:4949-12667 GCA_964426225.1 uncultured Candidatus Babeliaceae bacterium
TAGTTTAAAATCCTCATCTTTCAGCCTTTTATTTCCAACAATAACAAGACAGTTGTTGTTCGGATGTAATACAGATTTTGGAGGGTTGTTTCGGCCAGGAAATGCACCATCACCTGCGAATATTATTGCGGGGTGATCCATATCAGCTTCATAGTAATAAATTGCCTTATAATCGGGATCATTGAGTTTAGGACCTTTTTTGTTTATTTCGATGTCTCCTGAAAATAAGGTTCCCCCAAGTTCTTTATTTTTTTCTTCAAGAAATATTTTAAATTTATTTAAAATATCTGGATTGTCTAAATGGCCACGGGAAAACCATATGACCAATTTTCGTGTTCTAGGCGTTTTTTTAGGCTTGGTCTTATCCTCAGGCGTTTCTGCAATAGCCTTTAAGCAGCGTGCGAGTGCATCTACCTCTGGGGCATTCGCAGTCAATGGTTTATTTTGACGGAGCGCATTTCTTTTTCAGCCCTTATCTATGCAGTTGATTTTGAGAAAGTAGTTTTTACGTAAAGCTTGGACCTGTTATAGATAAGCCATCTTTGTATTCATTCTAAAATTCAGATTTTTGCGAGGAACTGTCAATGATTTTGTAAGGTTGCTATTAAAACATCATACTAACGTACGAAAGAGCCAACCTATGCTTAGGAAACTGCTTAAGCACAACCTAAAAATGCTTCGATTGCGAAAAAAATACGGCCAATACTGCGTTTTTCTGAGCTCAAAGATAATGAGTTTTATCCGTGCTGCATACCCTGGCCTGGTTAAAGAGTGGGAACAGGAAAAACAAAGTTATATGAAGCAGGTAATCAAAAGAGAAGAATGTATTTTAGCTGAAATAAATGCAGTCTACTCGCTTTTAAAATCACGACTTTTCGAAGAAAATTTACTTAATAACCCATTAATACAAAAAAAGTGTAAGGCCTTAGACTCTATCCTGGCGTTTGCACCAGAGGAGGACAGAGTGTGGGCCTTGCCTCCACAGCAAGATATAGCATTTGAGCGCTTCAAGGATTTGTTCTATGGGATTGTTGAGGCGAAAGGGGAGGCTCTTATTGAACCTTACGGAGCCTCATTTTTGCATAGTAGGGAATACATAATTAAAGAGAGAGGGGAAACTAATTATCAGTGTAACGATTGTCTTGTAGTGATTCGGGCTAAAGTTGGACGTGCAATTAATCAACACGCAACAAAGCTTTGCCCTGGATGTGGTAACATGCTGCAAAGTGTTCCCGATTATATTCTTGGTGAAATGACGGTAATTGAATATTTTAACGAAAAAACATTTGTGCCGTCTTTTTTTGAATTAAGGGATCTGAATAATTTTTTTTGGAATGGTCCTGCGGGTGCGTGGGCCGTGCTTTGTGGTATCGAGTGGTGTTGGGACATAAAAAATCGTGATTATTTTAGAAAGGGTTTAACTTATAAAACTCCTCAAGAGTGTAGGCGAAGTGTAAACCTACTAAATCTTCAGCATATGCGGGCAGAAGTGCGTACTATTAAGAAGAATGGTCCAGAACGGCCCAGTACCTTGAGTCGTAAAAAAATTGATGCCTATGTAACTGTTCTCATAAACAAAGTCTATGGAGAGTGTTGTTTTGAGGATATTCCAACCCTTAGTGGTCCTGAGGCTGTTGAGCTTGAACTTTCCCCGGAAACATTTGGTGATCTACGCCTAAAAATAACCTGGGGCCCTGGTATAACAGAGATTTGTCTTTTGCACTCTTTTCATGACGCGGATTCAACTCTGAAGCGAATAAAATAATGGAAAAATAAGCCAGGTGAGGCTAAAGTGATTCTAAAGTTTAAGTTCAAAAAAACAAAGGATCACAAAATGCCAAAAGGCTACCATCACCTGACTTATGATCAAGGATGCCAAATTTCCGCATTAATGGAAAGCGGATTAAATCAGAACAAAATAGCAAAGTCGGTTGGAGTTTCGCAATCGACTATCAGTAAGGAATTATCGAGAAATTCGGGCCAACGAGGCTATCGTTATAAAAGCGGCGACGCAAACGCTGTAGCCAGAAGACATCAAATCAGCGTCGCCGCGTATAAAATGACGCCCGAATTAATCGAGGTAATTTAAAGAAAGCTTAGAAAAGATCAACTAAGCCCAGAGCAAATCAGTGGAAGATTAAAGTTTAAGAGTGACATAGAGATAAGCGCAGAATCAATCTATCGATACATCTGGAAAGACAAAAGAGACGGAGGAGACCTTTACAAGTATTTACGTTGCAGTGGGAAAAAATATAACAAGCGCAGTGGCAAAAATGCTGGTTTAGATAAAATAATATAAAGAAACCACTTTAAATAACGAGCCACCATGACCTCCGGTATAAAAGCGCTATTGACCAAAACAGCTTATTTAACCACCTTAAACATTAAAATAATTTTAGCGCAATGCTATCCGGCAACCAATTCGCTACCCTTAATAGGCAAGAATAAAACCATGCGGGCTCAATTTGTTTCTTGCCCTTAAACACGTGCTTAATTATGTATTTCGCTTCTGTATCAGGTTGATGCGTAAATGGCAATGTGCTTGAGCCCCATAGACTATGATTATTTTTTTCCTACAGCCATAAGATGTGAGGTAGCCGGCATAATATTTCGATCAGACTCTATCAATTCAAGAAAATGAAGCAGCGTGTCTAACGATTTCTGATCAGCAACAGTTTCTTGTAAAGAAGAAAATAACCAACTTGGGCCTTCAATACTCATAACGCTGACATTGCTAAAGCCCCCTTCTTTTACTTCTTGCTCAAGTTCCTGCGGCAAATGAAAGTAAGCTGTCGTAAAAAGGCGGGGATCAGATTGAGGATTATCATGACGTCCTGTCCTGATGTCTTTTTCAACAATGGGTCCTATATATGGATCTTGGAGCAGATTAAGAGACCCAAGGTACAAAAATGAGGCGTATCTTGAAATGGCTGCAGCGCATACAAAACCACCCGGCTTAAGAATGCGATACGCTTGTCGCAGAGCTTCTATCCGATCACTTTTTTCTTGCAAATGATAGAGTGGCCCCAACAATAATACCATATCTGCACATGCATCAGGAGCTGCTATCTGACGTGCATCACCAACAACACATTCTTCTAAATGTACGCCTGTCTCTTGTGCTTGATTTTTTGCTTGCTCAATGTGCAACGGTGTCAAATCAATAAGATGAACCTTATATCCCTGCTTTGCCAAAGGAAAAGCATAAACACCGGCGCCACCTCCAATATCATATATGACTGCAGAAGGCTTTGGGAGATTTCTTCGTATTATTGCCTCAGTACGTAAACGTTCTACAATATTATCGGCAGTTGCAAAAAGTCTTTCTGATTCACCGCCTTGAGCATAATACTTACTTATTTTGTCAGAATTTTCTTTCTTCAATTGTTTGTCCTCTGTTCTTTTCTAGGCCTTTACAATATAAGATTAAGGCTCTTGACTAGCAAAAGCATCTTTCCAGAATATTTTCTATGTCTATTCTAGTCAAGAGCCAATAATTTTTGGGTGTGAACAAAAGTGTTACCCGGATTAGAATTTTCTGTTGACAAAAAACAATTCGAAAAGAAACTAATAGTCGGTCTATAAACACAGGAATATTCTAAGGAGAGTCTATGGAAAAAGACAACCTAATCGATCGATTGAATAGAAATCCACACCTCAAGGCACGAATAATTGCCCTACTTGATGTTGCCGATGGTCAACGTCCTTTGGGGCAATAGTCGTAATAGAGCAAACATTTTTAAGCCGAAATACTCGAGTTTGCATACGTCCATTTTCACGCTCTGCATATGTTAAGTGCCGTGGATGTTCCACGAGATTGGAGCGAATTTTAACAGATTTTGGTGCAGATGAATCGTTTGGCAGAGCAACAAAAAAAGTGCTTGAACATTATGGGATTGACGTTCCTGTGAGCACAACCCGAATAAAGGTTGAAAAACACGCCGAACAAATGAAAAAAATGAATAAATGCGATGTTTTCAAGTCGTCGGCTAAAAATGCAGCATGTGTAATTGCCGAGACAGACGGAGGAATGGTGCCACTCGTCTCTACTGAGCAACTACCGAAAATTTCAGGTACACGAACTGATCGAAGAAAAAACAAAACACTTTATTGGAAGGAGGGAATTCTGTCTCTTGCACGTGAACATGGAAAAGTTCAGCCATATTTTTATGCAACGCTTCAATCCAGGGAAGATGCAGGAATCCAGCTTGTCAAATGTGCTGATTTAGCCGGACGATACAAGAAGACTCAATTACATTGTCTTGGCGATGGTGCCCCATGGATAGCAGATCAGGTAGATAGTCAGTTCGGGTCTCGGGCAAGTTTCTTGATTGATTTTTACCATTTAACCCAATATTTGGCTGGAGCAGCATTATGCATTGCACCTGATAATCATCTCAAACAGCTCGAAAGTTTTAAGAAATTGATGCTCGAAGACAGGTCCGACCAAGTCTTCTACGCTTTGCAAGAATACATCGATAACAATGAACAAGAAATCAAAGACTGTTCAGTAAAAAATGTTTTAACTACAAAGCTGCTCTAGATGCGGGCCTTCCGATAGGCTCAGGAGAAATCGAAAGCGGTGTTCGCTCCGTTATTCAGAGCAGACTCAAGATAACAGGAGCCTGGTGGCTCGCTCAAAATGCTGAATCAATGCTAGCTTTAAAAACCGTACGCACTAATGGATTTTGAGAGCAATATTGGGACCAACAGCGTTTTGTTGGCCAAGAAGTTTTTGCCTATTGTTAGGTAACACTTTTGTTCACACCCAATTTAATAAGATAATTGCATTTTATGTGAAAATAAATTAAAATGAATTTATTATATGTTTTGTGTATTTAAATTAAAAGAGAAAAAAATAGTGAAGAAAGCTAACATACTTTTTTAATTATTCTTGTAACAATGAATGCAAAAAGGATGCAAGAAATGCAGCCAACCCAAAACTTTAACTTCCCAAAAAAATAAAACAAGGGGTCTAAAATGAAAAAACTAGCTTTAATCCTACTTACCCTCGCTTTACACACCGCAATAATGCAGGGTATGGAAAATAATGAAAACAATAACTCCATAGGCTTTTTCGGTCTTTCTGAATTTAATGAAAATGAGTTTATAAATACGCCACTAAACAATGATGAGCTGTTAAATTACCCCATAAGCCAGTCAACTGACCAAAATTTCTTCCTTAACTCGAATGAAAACAATAATGAAATAAGCGAGTTATTGGAAAATTTTTTAAACTCTGACATCGAGCCAGCCCAAACAACCCTTAATAATTCTTCTCCCTCTCAAAAAACAGAAGAACCAATATTCAAACGCAAAAGAACAGAAGGGAAAAAAGAGGCAAATAAAAAAAATAAGAAAGCACATGTATCATCAACACCTTCGATTAATCAAACATCTCAAACGAACCTGCCTCCCAAAAACAATGCAGAGCCAATTGCCTACACCAAGACACAGCCGGGCATGGGAAACAACCAAACCAACAACTTTTCAGGCTTTGTCGACTCTACTAGCTTTAACAATCATGACTGGAATTTTACAAGTCAGACTTCCAATGCAAATCAACTAGATGATTTAGACGAGATCATCGAGCTTGCAGAAAAATTCATAACATTCGCGCCCGTGCAAAACCCAAGTCAAAGCAACAATTTATCCGGAGCAAACCAACTTAGTCTTGATCTAGAAACTCTACTAAAACAATGGAATGTGTGGCGTACAAAAAGCTTACGAAAGATCTTATTAATAAGAAAAGCCTTAAAAGTCGCCGGAAATGACATTAACCAACTAGGCATCATTACAGCCCTATTTGACAAAGCCGCTGCTTACCCACAGCATCTTTGCAACCTGCTTACCAAAACGCCTCAACAAGAACCAAATGGCCAATCACTACTTCAGTGCATAGTTAATCAAAAAAGCTGGGTTCAATTTAAGGTAATTGTAGGATACCTCGTCAATCGCATAAAAGCCACTCAGAATTACGCAACCCAATCAACAATTTTTTGCGCCCTTAACAAAGCTATAGAAGATTTATTTTTTAACGACACATCATCCGAGTGTTTCACGCTTGCAACAAAGCTTAAAGAAAGCCTAGCCGAAGCCATTAAAGGTAAAGAAAACTATATAAAAAAAGCTAAATATCTTTTCTCTTTCCTCGATCTACAACCAAACCAAAATCAGGGAGCTGGGCCTTCTAGCCAAAATCAGCAAATTCTTTTATCTCAACCGCAACAACAGCCTTCAGTAAATAGTTGGGGAAACAATGGGGCGATTATTACTTACACCAAAATTTCATCAACCCCCGAACCTAATACGCAACTAATTTAAAACCCTAATTTCAAAAAAAATAACGAATAAGGAAACCTCAACTGAAAAATTAGTTTTTTAGAGCCGAAATGCGAATGCATAAAAATAGGTGTGTGCTTTATCGGGGTGTCAACGCAAGGTGAAAAGTTCCGGTTTTGAGCAAAGTAAAAAGTTCCTCTTTTTTAAAAAATAACAACGCCTTTGGTCGGTTGAAAATTTACCTAAAATTCAAAATTTGTGTAGTTTGAAAACGGGCAAGCTAAAGCAGGTTTTTGCAGAAGGGTTTTTGATGTTATGAAAAAATTGCCGATTGGGGTCTCAACCTTTCAGAGTATTATCACAAGTGGGGCCCTCTATGTTGATAAAACAGAGATCTTATATCAGTTGATTCACTCAAGTGAGCCCAAGCGTTACTTTTTTTCGCGTCCCCGTCGTTTTGGCAAATCTCTAACCTGTTCTACCCTCAGTTCACTTTTTAGTGGCAAAAAAGAACTTTTTACTAATTTGTGGATCGGGCAGAGTGATTATGTCTGGCAGGAACGCCCCGTGTTACTTTTCGATTTTAGTCAGATAGATCATGAGACACCTGAGCGACTTGTTGAAGGGTTGCACAGTGCGCTAGATGCGCATGCACATACCTATGGCCTAGTGCTTAAAGAAAAACTGCTTAAAGCAAAATTTGCAGAACTTATTAGAACACTCGGTCAGACCATAGCGCCTGTAGCGGTGATTATTGATGAATATGACAAGCCGATGGTTGATCTGGTTGACAATCTTGCCTATGCAGAGCGTTCGCGTAACGAATTAAAGAACTTCTATGGGACTCTTAAGGGGGCAGATGTTGATGCACATATGCACTTTCTCTTTGTTACGGGTGTGAGCAAATTTTCAAAGGTCTCACTTTTTTCCGATTTGAATAATTTAGAAGATTTAACTAACGACGAGCGAGTAGCGGCTCTGGTTGGATACACCGATCAGGAGGTTGATTTTTATTTTACCGAGCACATCCGGGGATTTGCAGACAAGCGCCATGAAGAGCATGCCCAGACGCGTCAGGTGGTGAAGTCGTGGTACAATGGGTATCGGTTTACTAAGAGCAATCTTAAAGTATATAATCCCTTTTCACTCCATAATTGTCTGGCGAAAAAAGATCTTTATAACTATTGGTTTTCTAGTGGCACACCGAGTTTTTTAATTAAATTTATCGAAAAGAATCCGGTCGTTGCTGCTGATATTGAAATGATTGAAGGGTCTTTTTTTTCAGAATCAAATCTGGAGTCTTTTACCATTGATCTTTATTACCAAAATTACCGCACTCTATTACTTCAGACCGGCTATCTAACGTTTGTATCAGACTATGATCAGGGTAAGCGCGGGTACCGTATTGGCTATCCTAATGAAGAGATTCGGTATTC
>CAYRPI010000033.1:12677-13537 GCA_964426225.1 uncultured Candidatus Babeliaceae bacterium
TAACTGAACAGATAATGCAGGTTGTTGGGGGGCTCACCCCAGAACAATTTGGCGAATTTGGTGACCGATTCCGTAAAGCTCTGGTAGCAGACGATCTGGGGCTCTTTTGTAAACATCTGCAAGATTTTATCAAGCTTGTTCCGCATAATATCCGGGTTAATCGTGAAAAGTTCTATCATCAGATTTTTTTCATGGTATGTGTGCTCTTTGGGCGACGTTCTCCTACCGAAGTAGCAACCGAAGAGGGCTTTATGGACCTTTTACTAGAGGGTACGACCTGTACCTTTGTTGTAGAATTTAAAAAAGACAGTACGCCAGAGGTTGCATTAGAACAGATCGAGCGTAAGCGCTATTGGGAACCCTACAAGATACTGCAAAATAAAAGGATCGTACTAGCTGGTATTACGTTTAATAAAACTGAAACTGGAGTTGACGTTTTACTCAAGACTAAAGAGTTGTAACAAATAAGATTTAATGCTTGACATTGTTTTAACTCCAGAGGATTTTTTGTTGTACGTGTAAAAAATGAAGTTTTTTGGGTGAAAACTGGGTTATAATTAGTGGTGAGGAACGAATAATAACCTTAGTTGTTAATAAGAGGGCTGTGATAATGAAAGCTATTGAATTTATTGCAAATGCACAGGATGGCACGATTAAAGTTCCAAAAAAGTATTGGAAGGATCTTGATCAAGAATTAAGAGTAATACTTTTGGTTGAGGAAAGTGCGCCTGAAGCAAAGCAAAAAAAAGTTGGGAAGAAACGATTTGAAGCTGTGAGCGTGAAAGCCAAAGGGCTTAAGTTGCCTTGAAGCCGTGTGGAATGAGAATCAAAAAACACCATTAGGGTCGATGGCTCCCCAT
>CAYRPI010000034.1:0-3555 GCA_964426225.1 uncultured Candidatus Babeliaceae bacterium
ACTTATAAAAGGTGTTTGTAGTCACCAGCTTAACCTTAGCATGAATGAAAAAGGGCTTTGTAACACGTATTTTACTCTTGATCCTTTGGGTTTTAGAGAGATGTCGTGGTCTAAAGAAAAGGCGCAAAATTACATAAGCAGTAATCTAAATAAGCAGGTTTTAGGATTAAAACCTGTCAAGCAAAATACGCTCTTTCAATGGAATGTTATCAAGAAGAATCTCTTCCAAGATATAAAAACAATCAATAAGTAAGCGGTTAATTTATAGGATTTACTCCTGTAAACATTGATTTAATTACTAGGGATAGGCCTAAAAACCTGTCCCTATTTTTTGTGCGTTTATTTTGGCATTATTGTGGGCGTCTTTTTTTGCTTTCATCAATAGCTTGGGAGTACAAATATTCTCGCGTCTCTACCTTGTGCTTTTTGCGTTCTATGGCGCGGAAGCAGCCGACAGCCTTTTTGTTGTAAATGAGTTCAAGTGCGGCTTCTTTGTTTGCGGGTATAAGTAAAGCTTGGGTACTAATTTTTTCTGTTTTTGAAAGATTTGGGATGGATGAGTTAAGTACAAGCTCTCTGTTTATGACATAAAGTGTGAAGGTTTTTAACGGGAGTTGCTGTACCTCTTTATCTGAAAAAAGATCATCTTGTAGTATGAGGGTTTTGCATACTATCGCTTTTTCATCCTTTTCGTGATGTAGCGAAAGGCAAAGCGCCTTTACAAATGATGAAGCCTTGCATGAGGATGATCCAATTGTATCTATGGTATGGAGTGCGGTTCCTGGGACGCGTGAGATAAAAAGGGGTACTTCGACAGGGTAGAGGGGTGTAGGTACGTTTGTGACTTTTGATGTAGAAGAAGGAGGGGTGAAGAGGATTGGCGTGTGAATGTCTTCACTTTCTAGAGCTACGATGCAAGAAATTAATTTTGTTTTTTGGACGGGGTATTCGAATTTCCATGTGAGGGCAGATTTATCCTCGTATACTTCGAAGATAGAGGGGGAGGGAATTATTTTTGGATTCTGCTTAGGGATCTTTAAAAGGGGTATGTTGTACAGGGCCTCATAAGGGGCGCATTCTGCTGCATTAGATGGGATAGAGATAATTTTTGAGAGAGCGTCTTCAAAGAGGGAGAGGTTTTCCTCTTCCAACGTCTGGTCGAGTTTTGCAAAGAAGGGGCCATGTAGGGGGAGTTTTGCTGAGCAGATCGATGCATTCCCACATGTACAGAGGAGAAGAGGGGATTCAAGGTTTGAAAATAGTTCCGCATTTTTACCTCCGCTGTAACATGCGATGTTTACGATTAACCGTTGGGTGGTTTCTTCGCAGAGCTTTGTAAGAAATAGTTTAATGTCAGTAGGATGAGAATTTAGGACCGTTCCTAGGGTGTAGGTGGATTTATTTTTGATTGTTTTAACATAAGAGGCGCTTCCGTGTCCCTGAAGAAGCGTGATCCATTGAGGGATTTTTGTGGGATCGATGTAGTGGTTTTTAGATACAAAAAGATGTTCGTTTTCGACCGCCTGAATAAGTTCTTTGGTTGCGGAGAATTTATCGCTCGGTTTAACTGTCTCTGTTGGGATAAGTTCTGTAGAAAACTTTTTTATCATATCTACAGAAACGCTCTTCATGTGGCTAATCCAGAACCCATATAAGAATTCCTGAGGTGAGGGACGCTGGTTTATGAGAATTTCAGATTTATTACGAGGGAGGATGTTTTTTTCTGGGTCTGGAATTAAAAGGATCCAGTTTGGTGAAATTTCTTTGCAATGCCACTGCTTGAGTGTTGTACACAACCCTATATTTATCTTAATATCATAGTGGAGCGCGGAGGCCATAAGTGATTTTGTGCAGATAAGGCTTCCTGCCTTTTGATCGATAAAAAACATTAGGTCAAGAACGGTGGAGTCGGGAGCCTTGGTTTTGATTTTTTTTTCTATTCCGAAAAATATGGCGATATAGTGGCGTTTGGGTTCTTTAACTGGGGCCTTATTAAAAGGGCTATAAAAAGGATAGAGAGTATGTGTTTTTTTTGCGCGCTCAAAAGCTTTTGTTGCAGCACAAAGTGGTGTTTCGCTTAGAAAATTTTTTGCATTTAGATCTGCGCCATGGGAGATTAATAGACTGACTATTTCGGGAGTGGGATCGTCAATTAAATGCAGGGGAGTATTTCCTTTTCCATCTCTGAGATTTGGGTTTGCTCCTTGGCTTAAAAGAATTTTGGCAATTTCAGTATGGTTTCCGAGGCATGCGCATAAAAGAGGTGTGATAGATTCATCAGGATTATTTTTTGCATTTACAACAGCCCCTTTTTCTAAAAGAAATTTAACAGCCGGGATATTTCCAGCTCTTGCTGCGTAGTGTAAGGGAGTAAAACCATTTTTAAGGTCTTGGACAGTGACGACTCCTCCACAGCCAAATAGGTGGGGAAGGTTTTCAAAATTACCGTTTTTGCATGCGTCAATTATGAGTTCTGTAGGGATTATAAGCCTTTGTGCTCCATGGGAAATGTTTTGTTGACTGGCATTTGAAGGTCTTGCCGCAATAAGTAGTAATAGAAAGGTCAGTGGTTGTGTGAATTTAAAGTTTATATATTTTGATAACATTTTTAAAGCCTTTTCATTATATTTTTATCTATCTGTAATAATCTTAACAGGTTTTAAAACTTTGTCAAAAAGTGGGTTTAGAAAACAGGTGCCTTTTTTAAAAGGGGTAAAAAAGAGGAGCGTGGTTGTTTCATTTAACAACCACGCTCCTCTAAGACAAATGTCGACTGTTGCAGTCGTCAAATATTACAATAACGATGCGAGTAGGAGTGCAACCATCGACATTAATTTAATGAGAATGTTAAGCGCTGGACCGGATGTATCTTTAAACGGATCACCAACGGTATCACCTACTACAGCAGCTTTATGGGCATCGGAACCTTTGCCGCCAAATGCTCCTGCTTCGATATATTTTTTTGCATTATCCCATGCGCCACCACCATTTGCCATCATAAGTGCAAGTAATACGCCGGTAATCGTTGCACCAACGAGCATGCCGCCTAGTGCAATCGGTCCAAGTATCCACATCATAATGACAGGGGAAATAACGGTTACAGCTCCTGGCAAGATCATTTTACGTAAGGAAGCTTGAGTGCTTATTGCTATGCATTTTTTGTAATCAGCTTCTGCTTTGCCTTCTAAAAGGCCTGGAATTTCTTTGAACTGTCGACGTACTTCTGCAACCATTTTAAGGGCTGCATCTCCAACCGCGCGCATAGTCATGGAAGAGATAAGGAAGGGGATGCTTGCTCCAATAAAGAGTCCTATTAGAACTAGAGGTTCGACAAGGTCAAGAGTTCCACATTTGCTGGTTTGAGCATAAGCAGCAAAAACACCTAGCGCTGCTAACAGAGCGGATCCGATTGAAAATCCTTTTCCAAGGGCAGCGGTTGTATTTCCAAGCGCATCCAATTTGTCTGTGATATCACGTACCGGTTTTCCAAACCCGGCCATTTCAGCTATGCCACCAGCATTGTCTGCAATGGGGCCATAAGCATCGACGGTCATA
>CAYRPI010000034.1:3565-12593 GCA_964426225.1 uncultured Candidatus Babeliaceae bacterium
TCCAACAGTTGCAAGCATTGCAACTGCGGCAAGAGAGACTCCAAATAGACCGCCATAAAGGTAGGATACCCATATAGCACCTGCTAGAGATATTACGGGAAGTACGGTTGACTCCATACCTAGGGAAAGGCCATAGATAATGTTAGTGGCTGCACCCGATTGTGAGGCTATAGCTAACTGTTTTATAGGAGAGCTTCCAGTATAGTATTCTGTAATAAGTCCTACAACAATACCAGAGAAACAACCCACCAAAATAGTGTAGAAAAGCGTCATATCTGCACCTACAAAATAGAGGTAGAAATAGGCGCTTAGCATAAAGAAGCCTTCTGCGATCAAGGTTGCATATCTCAATAGTGCGGCGGAACTTGCTTTAATAAAGAGATTACAGAATAAACCAATTAATGAACCTACCAGCCCTAATGCGGAAATTACAAGTGGCATAGTGATATACGTTAAATTATGAGGATAGATCTGCGTTGCTAAAATAGTTGTAGAAACCATAGAGACTACGTAAGACTCATAGATGTCAGCTCCCATTCCAGCAGTATCTCCAACGCAATCGCCCACATTATCTGCAATTACGGCGGGATTGCGAGGATCATCTTCAGGTATCCCGGCTTCTAGTTTGCCAACTAAGTCGGCTCCTACGTCGGCAGCTTTGGTAAAGATACCTCCGCCTACGCGGGCAAAGAACGCTACAAAAGAAGCTCCAAGCCCAAAGCAGGTAATAAGCGCTTCAAAATTGGCATGATCAATAAAGATGATAATGGCACTGCTTAAGCCGAGTAAACCGATACTTGCAACGGCAAATCCCATTACGCCACCACCTAAGAAGGCTACCATAAATGCTGAACGTTCGCCTGTATCCTTTTCAGCCATGTTGGTGCGGACTTTTTCTGCGCTTTCTGCGCTCATGCCAATAAAACCGGCTACTAGAGATAAGATCGATCCTAAAATGAAGCATAGTCCCATTAGAGGGGAACCTGCATAGGCAAGTAATCCGGATGCGATAAGATCTACTATAGCGATAACGCGATATTCTTCTTTAAGAAAGGTCATTGCGCCTGTTTTAATAGCTAGAGCAATTTTTTCGGCTTTTTCGTTTCCCATAGGAAATGAAAGGATTCGACGCATCAGCGCCGCTACGACGACAAGTCCTATAAGGGCTATGGCCGTAACAAAAATATAAACGTGACTCATTAACATGGTCAATAAACTCCTCTTGCGAGCGAAGATCTAAGTATTTGTTGGTTTAAAACTGTTATTAAATTACCGTACTTCTGGCTTGCTGGCAAGAAATCCAAAGGGCGATTTTTTAGTCTTCGCAAATTTTGGAATATAAGTGCTTCTTTTTAGGAAGAATAAAAAATACATTCTATATCTTAGTATAGGGTGAAAAAAGATCTTGGAATCTTGACTTTTTTTAAAAATAGTCTAAATTGTAATAGAAATGTTTTTGTAAAAATAATAAAAGTAACTGTTTTCATAATGGTTATAGGGGAACCGGATGAGTTGTTTAAAAATGATATTTATGCCTGTAGCCTTTTGTATTAGTCTGCTTATTGTGCCGCACGGACTTATTGCCAATATTTTTGAGGATGTACAATCTGGGAATCTTGGCGCTGTAAAAAAGTATATTAACAATAATAAAAGCGCGGTGATGTGGGTGGATGTGAATGACGACACTTTGCTTCATTACGCAGTAGTTAACCGGCACAAAGAGATAGTTAGATTTCTTTTGGAAAGTGGAGCGGATATAGAGGCTCGAGATCAGTGTTTGTGTACTCCGTTTACTTATGCTTTAATCAACGGTTATGAAGAAATAATGAAATTGCTTTTAGAAAAAGGTGCCCAAGTTTGTTATTCTGACTTAGAATATCTTTCAAAAAAAATTGAACTTATCAAATCTATTTTTGGAATGAAATCTGAAGATCAAATTGGTTCATGCTGTTTGGTTTTTAAAAAGTGGAATCAAAAAGATGTGCAAAAAAATGAGTTAAGTGGACGTCAATCATTAGAGCATTGTCTTTTAATACTTTCTACACTTCTTTGCCATGTAGCGAAGAATGGCGTTGAAAAGATAGCTTCGAAGGATGACGATTTTTTTCTTGAGTTTAATCTCAATAAGGTTTGCCAAAAGTTTGTTTTGAGTTTGAAGGCTACAAATTTGAGTAAAAATTTGAATGAATTGAAGCTTGATGATTCAGAAAGTTTGATGTGCAAAAAATTTTTCAAAATGACTCCAATGCAATTCTTCGAGAAGAGGACAAAGAATGCGTTGAATAGTTTGGTGCCATCGAAAAATAGTTTTTTTCTATCGAATCTGAAGACGTCTTTTAATAAGTAATAAGTAATAAGAATAATAATTATAAAGGAAATATAATGAATTTTTTGAAAATGGTACTTGTGCCCACAATGTTTTGCTTAAGCGTGCTTTTAGTGCCGCAGAATCTTGCAGCAACCATTCATGGTGATGTGTCTAAGGGTGATCTTAAAGCTGTACAAAGTTACATTATAAAGGGTGGTAATATAGAGGTTCGGAATGGACAACAGTATACTCTGCTTCATATTGCTGCATTTAAAGGTTATTTAGAGATAGTAAAAGTGCTTTTAGAGAATAAAGCTTGTGTAAACGCTCAGGGTGAGCAACAGTTTACGCCCCTTCATCTGGCTGCGCAAGAAGGTAAAGAAGATTTGATAAACCCGCTTTTGGACAAAGGTGCAGATATTAACGCTCGGAATCTGCAACAGTTAACACCGCTTCATCTTGCCACACAATGGGGCAAGGCAAAGGTTGTAAAACTGCTTCTAGAAAAGGGTGCAGATGTAAATGCTCAGAATATGCAACAGTTTACGCCCCTTTATCTTGCTGCTGATCGAGGTTATTTAGAGATAGTAAAAATGCTTTTAGAAAAGAAAGCTGCTGTAAATGTTTGGAATGCGAAACGGATGACTCCTCTTCATATTGCTGCATCTAAAGGCTATTTGGAGATAGTAAAACTGCTTCTAGAAAAGGGTGCAAATGTAAACACTCAGAATGTGCAACTGTTTACGCCCCTTCATCTTGCTGTGCAAGAAGGCCATTTAGAGATAGTAAAGTTGCTTCTAGGAGATGAGAATGTAGATGTAAACGTCCGGAATGTGCAACGGTTAACACCGCTTCATCTTGCTGCAGAAGGAGGTAAGGCAAAGGTTGTAAAATTGCTTCTAGAAAAGGGTGTAGATGTAAATGCTCAGGGTCTGTACCAGTTAACACCGCTTCATTATGCTGCATGCGGCGGCCATGTAAAAGTGGTTAAGCTGCTTCTAGAAAAGGGCGCTAATATAGAGGCTGAGAATGAAGATCAGTTTACGGCACTTTATTTTGCTGCAGCAATCGGCCATTTAGGTGTGGTTAAATTGCTTGTAGAAAATGGCGCTAAAGTCGATGTTAAAATTTTAGCGTTGTTTACACAGAAGCCTGAATTTATTAAAAGTATTTTTGGCATGATGTCGCAGGCGGCAATTGGCACACACTCTGTGTACTTTAAAAAGAAGGGGCAGCTTTATGCGCAAAATAATGATTTAACTGCGCAGCAAGTAGAGTGGCATTGTGTATCTATTTTTGTTGAACTTCTTAACCGTGCAGTGGAAAAAGGTCCTCAAAATATAACGTTAGAAAAGGAAGAAGAGCTTTTTGATGGTGATCTTCACAATCTTTGTAAAAAGTTTATTCAAAGTTTAGTCGCAGCTGATTCTAAAAAATTAGAGCTTACGTCTTCGGAAGCTCAGGATTGTAAAAAGTTCTTCAAAATTACACCGTTGGAGCTTTTTAACAAGAGAAATTTGAAGGCGTCGTTTAATAACGTGAAGCTACCGTTTAAAGATTTTAAGATAAATTTTTATAAGAACAAGTAATCAAAGTAATTATAGCGATAAAGAAATAAAATGAATTTTTTAAAAAATGCGCTTGTGCCCATAATGTTTTGCATGAGCTTGCTTGTTGTTCCCCAGTGCTTTGCTGTAGACATCTCGGATGCTGTAAAGAAGGGGGATACTTGGACTGTGCAAAATTACATTAATGGTGGCGGCAATATTGATGTCAAGGATGTTAAGGGGCGGACGCTGCTTCATTTTGCTGCAGAAAAAGGTTTTTGGGATATAGCACAACTGCTTCTAGAGCGTGGAGCTGATATAGAGGCCAAGGATGTTGATGGGTGGACGCCGTTGCATCTTGCTGCAAGTAGTAGCTATTTTGGTGTAATAAAGCTGCTTCTAGAGCGTGGAGCTGATATAGAGGCCAAGGATGTTGATGGGTGGACGCCGTTGCATCTTGCTGCAAGTAGAGGCTATTTTGGTGTAGTAAAGCTGCTTCTAGATGAGGGAGCTGATATAGAGGCCAAGGATGTTGATGAGTGGACGCCGTTGCATCTTGCTTCAAACAAAGGCCTTTTGAGGGTAATAAAGCTGCTTCTAGAGCGTGGAGCTGATATAGAGGCCAAGAATCTTGGTGGGTGGACGTCGTTGCATCTTGTTTCAAACAAAGGCCTTTTGAACGTAGTAAAGCTGCTTCTAGATGAGGGAGCTGATATAGAGGCCAAGCGACATAGTGATGGGTGGACATCGCTCCATCATGCTGCAGCCAGCGGCCATCGGGAGGTAGTAGAATTGCTTCTAAAGAAGGGAGCTGATATAGGTGCTAAGAATTTAATACAGGCGACGCCACTTCATTGCGCTGCATCTAAAGGCTATTGGGAGGTAGTAGAATTGCTTCTAAAGGAGGGAGCTGAAATAGATGCTAAAGCTATAAACCAAGTAACGCCACTTCATTGCGCTGCATCTAAAGGCCATTGGGAGGTAGTAGAATTGCTTCTAAAGGAGGGAGTTGAAATAGATGCCAAGACTGTGCTGCAGGAGACGGCACTTTATTTTGCTTTAATCAAAGGCCATGTAGACGTAGTTAAGCTGCTTGTAGAAAAGGGTGCTAAGGTAGATGCCGAAAATTTAGCACTTTTTGCAGAAAAACCTGAATTTATTAAAAGTATTTTTGGCATGAAGTCGCAGACAGCGATTGGCACACACTCTGTGTACTTTAAAAAGACGGAGCAGCCTTATGCGCAAAATAATGATTTAACTGCGCAGCAACTAGAGCGGCATTGCGTATCTTTTTTGTTGAACTTCTTAACCGTGCAGCGGAAAAGGGCACTGGAAATATAATTTTGAGTAAGGAAGAGGAGCTTCTTGATTTTGATCTTTACAACCTTTGTAAAAAGTTTCTTCAAAGTTTAGTCGAGGTTGATTCTAAAAAATTAGAGCTTACGTCCTCGGAAGCTCAGGATTGTAAAAATTTCTTCAAAACAACGCCGTTGAAGCTTTTTAACAAGAGAAATCTGAAGGCATCAAATTTGTTAAAATTTAAATTGAACAGTAAGCAGCTGTTTAGTGGTACGCCATCGTTTAAAGATTTTAAGATAAATTTTTATAAGAATAAGTAATCGAAGTAATTATAGCGTGAACTCGATAATTAAAATTATTATTTTGTGGCGGGTGCAGAAGTATTTGGGGTTATTGCTGTAACAGGATCTTTTTGTACCTGATAGGCTAAGTACCACCAGAGATAGTAAGCATCAAGGCCATAGGTTGGATAGAGCATGTTGTAAAGGTTGAAGAGGGTGCAATTATCAAGGGTGCAACAATGGTCAAAGGTCTTTTTTAAAACTTTACTTTTGTTTTTATTAAATTTGTCTTTATGGCGAAGGAGATAGGAGATGCCTTTTATAGCTTTTGCTACACCTATACCACTTACACCCCCTGCCATGGAGATAAGAACTCCTTTCCAGGTAGGATAATTGTATAAACGCTCTGTATCAATATCTGGGCATGAAACGCCTGTATTTAAGCATAATCCTCGCAGTATAAATCGTCCGTTAAATAGAGAGGCTAGTGGTTTATCTACAACGCCTTTTTTGAGTAGACCAAGCGTTGCGCTCCATGATGAGCCAATATAGATGGTAGCTTTTGTTCCTGTTAATAGATAACGAGCCAGGGAATGCCCCAACTCATGACCGGTAAGAACAGCGGCAGAAACACCCCAGCCCACAATACTTCGTAGAGCCATATCTTTTATGATAGTGAGCGTTGAAGATTGTTCACGGCCTATAAAAAAATCTATGGGCATATTTCCTGGTATTCTTACCCAATTCATATCAAAATTGCGTGCAATACGCCATGCTTGTGGAGCATTATTTAGGTACTTTGGTTCACCTAAGGCTACATCGCTAAATAGATACCACTTATTCAGTAAATGTGCACCCATACAGCTTGCGCCAAAGT
The DNA here is from genome assembly GCA_964426225.1 of uncultured Candidatus Babeliaceae bacterium. Lineage (GTDB taxonomy): Bacteria > Babelota > Babeliae > Babelales > Babelaceae > UBA12395. Next base: position 9,878 of record CAYRPI010000034.1, read on the forward strand.
ATTTTTCTCCTGCACGAGCTAGCTCGTGTGCAGCTGTATTTCTAGCTTTTGCGGGATCGATAATATCCCAGTCATTTTCTTCGGAGAAAAGGCAACTTGCATTCCACAGGATTAGTAATAAGAAAAGAAATTTTTTCATCAGGGGTTCCTCTTCTTATAGGAATGTGTGTTTTTTGAACTAAATCTTCCTCTCTATTTTATCATGTATATTGAAAAAATGTTGAAAATAGCCAGTTTAGGATTAAATTTTGTTTTTCAAATGAGGAATTGGTTATTGAACTGCCATACACTAGATCGATATGTATGGTGGTGTGAGAGATTGGGAGACCCTTGCGGGATCTCCCATCTACTCGATTTTAAAGCGCGTTGAGCAATGTTGGTGTGCTTGAGGGTTGTTGTGTGCTTCTGCGTATCTTCTTAAAAAGTGCTAGCATTTCCGCAGTTTTCGCTTGTTCTCTTGGGCGGGCTATTTCTAGGGCTGTATTAGCTATTTGAGCTTCTAAGTCGGGACGATTTTTGATGACAAGCTCAAAAAATTCTGGGTGGTAAAAGATCATCTTTCCAGCCTCATGAAAATCTGCTTGATTGAAGAGAGGTTTCTTCAGAACATTTTCAAGTCGTTCTTTGTGCCAGATCTTGTCTGTTTGAGCTATATTTTCAAGAGCTAAAGCAGTCTTTCGGGCGCTTCTTTCCTCCTCTTCCCTAGTTTTTTGTTCGAGCCTTATTTTTTCTGCATGCCGCTTTTCCGCTTCGAACATGCTCTTTTGGCCTTTCCCCTGAGCTATCTTGACTCTCTTTGAGGTGTCAGCACTTAGTGAATGAGCAGAAGGTAGGGTTGTGAGAAGTTCTTCTACGGAGAGTTCTTTAGGCTCTGGTAAGGCTTCTTTTGTGTCGATGATGTAGGCTCGCTTCGTCCCTTTTGATGAACCATGGAAAGGTGCTCCATTTTCTAAGAGTATTTCTGCGATAGGGTATCTTTTTAGCAGAAGAGCTAAGATAAGGGGGGTTCCTCCAAAGATGAATCTACCCTCGGTGACATAGTTTGCAGAAGGGTAATTAAGGTAGTCTGGTAATAGTTGTTTGGCATTTAATTTTTCAAGTGTCTTCTTGAGCCAATCTATAATGGCTTTGACAATATCGGGGCGATTGAAAAGGACCGCCATTTCTAGGGGGTTTCCTAAAAAAGTATTTTCGAATAATAAATAATTTGGATTTCCGTGCAAGCTTGTTGGTTTTTCATAAGTTCCTTTGTATTCTACACCATCGAGGTTGAGCATAAATCCGCCATAGGAACTAATCGGGAAGAGAAGCTTTTCGCTGTTTTTTTGTTCTTTTAAAAGGTCAAATCGTTTTTGCAAGAGGGTTGTAAGGGTTTCTGGAGTGCCTAAAGCTGCGAAAATTCCGAGTGCAGATGCATTTGGCCCTATAAATCTATTGGTATCCATGTCGGCATCGCTAGTTCGGAAGTCTTGAAGGTCGTACCATTGATTAAACTCTGTAAATGGTTGCACAAATAGATAATCCTGCCACTTCCTTGGCATCTCTTCCCATGCTTTTATAAGAGGCTCTGGGTTATTATTCTTTGCCGCATTGATGATTTCATCAGTAGTAGGGCTTTTGGGCTGTATGAATATACAAAGGGCAAGTAGGCTTAAGATGAATGAGATAAAGCGTTTCATGGTTATTTCTCCCTTTTTAAGAGATTATTAAACAATGGCAATGGGTATAGTTTTACAAAAAAGTAATACTCTTGCTTCATTATTTAGCGTAACAAAAGGGGAAGAAGGAAAACAATAATTTCAGTTATAAAATTTTTATAACTGAAATAGGGGTTTAGTTAGGGATGAAGTGCAACACCCCTAACTGGTAGCTCTTATTGTAATGCTTTTTTAAGTATCTCAATTTGGGCTTTGCCCTTGTGGTACTGATCGGAAATTTCTTTGGGAAGGTTGGGATTCTTGTCCAGGTAAAGGCTAGTGATATTTGGGCAACTATTTAGAATGTTGAGTAGTTGTTTTTTAGTGACCCTGGTTCTTGGCAACTCGAGTGCTTTAATCTCTGATGTATTTTTCCAATCGAGTTGATTAAAGTTTAGCTTCTTGCAGTCTGACAGGTTTAAAGTACTTAGCGCTGGACAAGTATTTAGGATGGATTGAAGTTCTTTGTTTAAGATGGAAGTGTCTTCTAAATTAAGGGTTTTGAGTAATCGTGAGCCTTTCCAGTTGAGTTGCGCAAAATCTAAGTGGCTGCAGTTGCTCAGTACCAGTTTGGTTAAATTTGGAAGTTGGTCTAGAACTGGTTGTAGGGTTTGATTTGTTATGGTGTTGCAAGTTAAATCGAGAGAGTTTAGCAATTTTTGGTTTTTTAAATTAAGTCCATTGAAGGATAATTGACGGCAAAATTTCAGTTCGAGTGTGCTCAGATTGGGGCAGTTATCAAGAATGACCTGTAGTTGTTGATCCGTAATAGGTGCGTCTGCTAATTCGAGGTCCGTGAGATTTTTCATATTTTTCCAATCAAGATTTTGGAAGACAAGATGGGTGCGCCAGTTTAGAGAGAGTTTAGAGAGATGTAAGCATTGATTGAGAATGTTTTGCAGTTCTTGGCCAGCGATATGCGTGGTAGAAAGGTCAAGAATAGTAAGGTTTTTCTGCTGCTTCCAGTCTAGTTGCTGGAAGGTTAGGGTGTCGCAGTGGTATAAGTTGAGCGTTGTAAG
>CAYRPI010000034.1:12603-13360 GCA_964426225.1 uncultured Candidatus Babeliaceae bacterium
GTTGTAAGCGGGCAGTTGTTAAGGATGTTCTGTAGGCCGTGGTCGGAGACTGGTGTGTTACTAAGGTCAAGGTTAGTAAGGTTTTGCTGATTTTTCCAGTCAAGCTGTTGAAGAGTTAAATGTTTGCACCTGCAAAGATCGAGTTGGGTTAAAGTTCCCCATTCATTGAGGAAGGATTGTTGTAGATTCTGGTCTGTGATTTTTGTGCCAGATAATTTTAGACAGGAGATTTTCTTCTGATTCTTTGTATTAATCCCGTTAAATGCGAGTTCTCCACAACCTGCTAGATCGAGCGTAGCTAAGTTAGGGCAGTTATCCAGAATATTTTGCAGAGCGGGGTCGGAGATGTGTGTATAGGATAAATTAAGCTCAATGAGTGCATGCTGGTTTTTCCAGTCCATTTTTTGGAATGCAAGTTTTGTGCAGTCAGAAAGGAAAAGATGGAGTAGTTTAGGACAGCTTTTTAGAATATCCTGAAGTCCTTGATCCGTGATCTTGGCTCTGGCCATTTTTAGGTGGGTGAGGGCGCGTTGATTTTTAAAGCTTAGTTTTTGAAACGTTAGTTTTCTGCAACAATCTAGTTCGAGCTTGATCAGATTTGGGCAGCTGTCTAAAATTTGCTGCAGTTCATTGTCGGTAATTTCGGTGTCAAGAACCTTGAGCTCTTTAATTTGGGATCCCCTTAATTTGATAAAAGAGAGCTGGAAAGCGATGTCTGTTATGGTTACTGATTCTGAGCAGCTCTTTTTCAAAAACG
>CAYRPI010000035.1:0-8237 GCA_964426225.1 uncultured Candidatus Babeliaceae bacterium
GGAATTATCTGTCCTCCCAGTGCGCATCGTCGAAACAGCTTTGGAATTCCCGCTAAGGCAACCATCTCTCTTGGTATTTTTGACTGGATCACCGGAGGAATTGAAGCAGATATAGCCGCATTCTTTGGCTCTAAAGGAGGCTTACAGTACAACGCCTGCTGGTTTTTGGAAGCGGACCATATTGTTCGTGGACTCTCGCTCCTTCTCGGCTACTCATACAGCCACCAAGAACCTGCTCCCTACCTATGGCACCCTCTATGCTGCGACTATTGGAGCATGCATACCATGCACTTTAAGTTCTCTTACGATCTAGCAACGGAAAATCTACCTGGACTACCCTGCCTTGAAATATTTTATGATCGCTTACTCAATGGAATCAATGTAACCGGAAACTCAATGGTAGGGTTAAGTATTCGCACCACCTTCTAAAGCAGGTGTCGACCCCTTATAAAATAGAGCCCAACAGTCCCTAAGCTGCTGCTGTGTTCGCTCTATCAAACGACCAATTATATTCTCTTCACCACACTTTTTTTCTGCACACACCGCCTCAAAGGCTTCGTTTAAACAGCCCAGCCGCGAGGATAAATCAACAAAATCATCCTCAACCCGACAATGACACCCAGAACACCATTCACAACAACAAGCTAAGGTCGAAACACTCGATAACATCGTAATTACATCATCCACAACCCGCTGAATAAAACGAATACGAAAAACGGGAGCTATGGTTATAGAACGCATGATATCCACGACCCCCCACGTACGCATAAGAGCTTCACGCGTATCCTGGAAACAATTTTTTAGACGCACCTCACAGATCTCTCGAGATGGTCCCTCACCATGCATCATAACAAAACAGGCTAACACTAATCCTGCACCAACTAGAATTATCTTCATAATGCCACCTCCATTCGCCTTCGCACTTCGTGCTTCGGCGTAACCTTGTTCGGCTCCCCTATTTCCTCCCTTAGTATCGCAAGAATTAATTCTAATTGTCAATGAAATGAAATGTCTGACAAGAAAATGGATAAAGTCCGCTCATTCTTTTCGAGTCTTGCGTGCTACGCATCATGCGTTAAAGTAGAAATTCAAGTCTTTAAAGAGTTTTTTGGAATTCCGTTTCTGCCCGGCCATAAGCAGAGCCATTTTCCCCAGGTTGCCAATCGTATAAACAACCATTCCATTTTTCTTATAGGGATAGAGAAACAGATGGAACTCTCGCGGAGTTTTTTCAGTTAGATCGTTCACATACTTCTTCTGCACTTCCTTCTCGAGCTGCGTCATATACAAACAGTCAGAATCAATCGAGGGATCAAAGCTCATCAAATACTTTTGCATCAGACTCTCCTCTGGGTCCTGAGGCAACTTAAGCCCCTGAAAAGATTGGGTCTTCCCCAGCTTTTTCATCTGCCTCAACCAATCCTTCACACTATCAACCCGCTTCTCAAAAGCAGTGCGAAGCGGTAACTCGTCGGAACTGCCGTGCTTGAGAATATCCCATACAACAAGGTCTGATGCTATAAAAACACGGGGAACTAGCCGGATGAAAAGCTCGTACAAAGGGGTATCACCGTTGTAGTCTTCCCACGCCATATTCTCAGGTTTTACCGTCTGCAGAAAAGCCGTCAAAAGAGTCGCCCCGGAAGAATAACACCCCAGTCCTGCAAGTAAGTGCAATGCCGTTCTTCCAAGCTTGTCCTTCTTGTGTATATCAATACCCTTACCACGCAAAGCCCCCATTATTCGCAATGCTAATTTTGCATCCCGCAGGCCATACATATATCCATCATGAACCAGGTAGTGAAAGCCCCCCCTACCATCTTCATCCTCACCCATCAACTCCTCTTTCGTTGCCTTTTCAATTTGCTCAATATCGTGCAAATCCCCAGAAGCGCACTTCTTATAAAGAGGCTCTGACGTGGATTTCGACAAGTTAGAGGCCTCGATCTCCTTGTGTAGAGCAGAAAAACCGATCAACACGGCTGCAAACACGTAAAGTTTCATAAAATATTCCTAAATTCATCCCTAAAAAATTACAGCCGAATGGGCTCGGCGTCACATATGCACTACAGCACTACATAACTCAAGCCCATCTATACTATGTTCAAAAGAACCTGCCCCAAAAAATCTATATTAAAAGGGCAACTCGTCTTCAAAAGGCTGCTCATCCAGTTTTTTGCTACGTGGTGCAACCTTTTTTGGTGCTGCAGCCATAGGCGCAGATGACATTTCTTCTTCACCCTGCTCTGATCCTGGCTGCGCTTGATCTTGCGATCCAAACAAAAACTGGACACTATTAGCCACAATAGAATGCTTACTACGTGCTTGTCCCTCTGCATCCTTCCAGCTGTCTAATTTTAGACGACCTTCGATTAACACAGGACGACCCTTTTGAAGATACTGTTTGCACGATTCTGCTTGAGGGCCCCACACGTCCACATCAATAAAACAGACATCCGATACCATATTACCGGTTTGACGATCCTTAAATTGACGATTAGACGCAATACCTAACCGGCAAACGGGCTGACCAGACTGAAGCTGTTTTAACTCAGGATCACGTGTTAGATTACCCATTATAATTATACGATTATATCCAGCCATTGCCGTTAATCCTTCTTTATTTCAAATTACCTATACAACCTGTTATCTGCTTAGAAACTGTCTGCGCACGCGAAAACAGTTCTTCAAGCTCCACACGCGTCATGTTAGGATCATTTTCCGCTACATGACGTAATTCTTTCATATACTTCTTTTGCATTGTAGCCAAAGAAGAGATTAAATCACTGCTTTCATGCAACAATGTCTCTATCTCTTCAGCAGCCTCTTCACGCAACCGAGAATAACTTTTTTTGATTTTTTTTGGCGCCTTCGAAGGAGGACAACTCTTTGCTTCTGTCACATCACACAAAATTTCATCGCCACAGGATTCACTACCAGAATCCGCCAAGAAAGACTCGCCAGCACAGGCCGAAATATCTTTTAAAACGACATCCTGTTTAGCCGATATAAAACCCATGCCCAAAAAAAACAGTACAGCATATATTATTTTTTTCATCTACTTTCCTTATACCGTGCGAGCCGCACAAAATGTCTGATACCCATACTGAAGCAATGGACCCAATACAAAAAGAATTGCTATACCTAGAAAAACATGAAAAGTCTTCATAGGAACCCAATCAAACGCCGAACAGAGCAATAACCATGCAATCAGACTACTTTGAACAACCATAGCCATTTTGCCAAACTTAGAAGGTCGAATATTCACCACCTGTTTAACAATGCCAAAGTAAAAAGCCCCTATCAACAAAAGAGTCTCTTTAACTAAAACCAACAACAAAAACCAACCCGGCAAGGGCAAATCTGAAATTGGACAAAAAACCAAGGTTGCATAGCATGAAATAATAAGTAATTTATCCGCAACCGGATCCAAGCATGCTCCAAATGAAGTTTCTTGATTCCAGCGTCGCGCCAAATATCCATCCAATATATCGGTCACAATGGCCACTAAAAATAACAGACTAGCGGTACGCCATGCTTCCTGCATTAACGCACGGACAAGAAACGGAATTAAAGCTATCCGAGAAAGCGTCAAAGCCGTTGGAAAAGTAAGCCTCATACGAACAAAACTTTCACGAAAATATCAGCACAAAACAAATATTATGATACCAACAGCGCGATTTTTTTACTACCCCCTACTTTGCTCCAACTGTTGAAGCAAAGTGATAAGTTTCTCATGTAAAGCAAAATAAAAAGTTCCGGTTTTAGGCTAATTTAATTTGTGCTTGAGAAAGCCCTGAAGCTTCGTCAAGAGATAAAAAAAGTAAAATAAGTAAAACTTTTATTCAATAGCCAACATACTTGTTTTCCAATGTGTTCCCTTGTTAGAATAAAATAGACAAATTTTACATCTGTTTTTATTTACGAAGAGGATGTGTGTTATGAGGCGATATTTTGAAGGGGGATTTTTTGGAATCTTACTGTTAGGCTTTAGCAACATGATGGCTCTCACAAGTTATGATGAGTTTTCAAAGGGCAACCTTTTAGCAGCAGACAAGGCTTTTTTGAATGAATTTAAGACAGCTTTCCAGAATAACGATATCTCATTAGCGCTTATTAATTTTCTAAAAATCGCAGTTGAAAATGACAATCCTGATGCAGCCAAATGGGCTTCAGAGCGATGGCTCTGGGAGGATTGGGCCTATTTTAACAACTGGGAAAATTCTCTGACAGAGCCCTGGAAAGGTGCTGTAGTTAACGAAATCTGGTTCAAAAATCTCATAATAGACAGCCAGAAGAAAGAGGATGAAGAGTATAAAAAACTACAAGATGAGAAAAAAAAGATTGATGATAAATATAAAGTTAATAAAACAAGCAATCCTAGCGATATAGTATCCCAACAAGCTTTAATACGAGAAGAGAAGGATAGGCTATCTGAGAAGTTTCATGAAGAATTTTTGGCTCGTGAAAAAGCGCGCATTGCCACAATAAAGAATACGATTGCGCAGAACTTAAGGCCTAAGCTGAATAATCTAATTAAGAATGCATGCAATACTACCTCTGGAATGAATATTCCTCTAGATGCCATACTTTTTCTGGTGGCATTTTGGGGCTGTACTGTTGATAGTACAGCTATAGAAAAGACTAGTGGGTTTAATAAAAATCTGCTTGAAGCAATTAAGATTTTAATCCTCCATCGCGAAGGGAAGTTAACGGAAGCTGAAAAGCTTTTGTCCTCAGACACTATTGTTTTGGTTATGAGAGGAGCTCTTGAGACAGGTCATTTTGAAATCATAAAATGGCTTTTAGAACTTAAGCCAGATAATTCAAAAGGCAAAGTCTGGGTAGATGACATTCTAAATGGGAAACCCGTGCCCACTAAAAATGGATGGGTCTACCCAATTGGAGCAGCCTGCAAATACGGAGATCTAGATGCGGCAAAATATGACATGGGGGGACAACAGATTCAGGATGGCAGTTTTGGCATCGAAGAATATTTTGGAAGAAAGCCTCTGCAAGTTGCATGCCTCTACGCTCAGCCCGAATTGGTAGAATATCTTAGTCATTTCCCATCCGTAAAGCCCGATGAAATCATCACGAAGGATGGTCAAGAAGAGACCGCCTTAATTGCCGCAATTAAAGGACCTGATGAGCAACTAAGAAATAAAGAGGCCGAGCGCCATGAAGTTGTAGAACTTTTACTAAGACCTATGTGGGGTTTTTTTAACTCCAGTTCAAACATTAATATCCTTGGAAAATGTAAAGAATCAAACGGGAAATCGGTTTCTCCACTTTTTTGGGCCTTTGTGCGATGCCAGCCCGCAATTGCCGAATTGCTAGTGCTTAACGGGCTTACTCTTAACTCAGATGAAATTTCTATAGTATCTAAAATGACACTTTGTGATGATGCACTTTTAAAATTTCTATATGATTTTACTAAAACCGGTGACTCTTTGAAGCCTGGACAAAAAATGGAGACATTGGTGAACTTTATTAAGGCGAAGGAGTTAGCTTACAGGCCTGCCCTAAGTTTTGCAAAAAATCCCGAATTTAAAGAAAAGAAAGAAGTGAGTGTTTATGAGGGAGACGCAGCCTCTCTACTTTATAAAATCCTTACAGAAGGAAATCTAAAATTACTTGAATTAATGATTTCGTGCCCAGACTTTGGCAAAAACAAGGAAAATAAAACCCTTACTTTTGGCGATATCTTACGGGCTAAAGATAAAGGCGGGATATCCTTATTGGAATATGCTGTCTATAACCCCTTTGCGCGTAAAGAGATTTTTGAAAAGCTAATGAGCAAATTCGAATTAAGGCTAACCAAAGAAGACCATGAGATAATAAATCGTATAGTAAAATTTGGGAAAGACCGTCATGAACAGTGGACGAAAAAGACGGGCGGTACAGCGAATGCATTAAAAGCAAATCCTTCAGAAAAGTTATGGATTATGCAAGTTTTAGAGGGACCTTTATACAAAGAATTGGCCAATGGAATGGGAGTTTTGATAAAGCTTGCCAAAACAGGTGCTCCGGCAGATTTTGAGAATAAAGAGCTTATCCCTCTTCTACAAGAATTTATCGATACACCCGTTGATGTCCAGGACAATACTCTATTACATTTAGCGGGAAATCGAACAACCTGGACTGACACTAGTGAAAGAGATGCGGTCATCGGAAAACTTATAGAAAACGGTGCAACCATAAAAAGAAACAAAAACACAGAAAGTCCCACGCTTAACAAAACGTGGAAAGATAGTGAAGGGAATACCCTATTACACTTAGCCGCTTATGCAGGAAACGATATGACTGTTATAACGCTTTTTAAAAATTTTGACCTTTCAGTTACCAGCACTAACAACAAGGGACAAACTCCTCTACACAAAGCGGTTGAAGGGGCTCATAAAAACTTAAAAGATGTTATCCTGTCGTTGGTCTGGATAGGCTCAGATCCAAACACAGGCTCACCGTCTCCTTTTGAATTAGCAGCCATACTAGGAAATTTGGATGCAGTTAAGGCATTCGTTGAAGCTGAGAAAGGCACCGTTAAATCTCCGCAGATTCCACTTTTAGATAACACTAAACTCAAGGCTATACAAAGCGCGATTACAAATAAAAAATTTGATGTGGTGCAATACCTATTTGATACGTATAAGACGTTTTATGAAAGCTCCAAGGATAAGGCTACCATAACTAATTTTCTCCTAAGCAAAAGTACGGAGAGTGCGAATACTGATGAGATCTTTAAGAAACTCGCATCTAGCCTCCGCTCAATATCTAACAGCTAAAACTATCACCCCCCCAAGGGAATAAAAAAATATTCCCTTGGGGGGGTGATTTTACACCTAAAGTAAATACAAAATTTACTGACTGTCTTTAGGCCGCCTTCTACACCGTGCTATGGCGAGACTTTATCGATAACTCCACCCCCCATGCATTCATTCCGATCATAGACCACTACAAACTGTCCTAACGCAATTCCCTGGTCCTGGACATCCAAAAGGCATACCCGATATCGCTCCCCCTCCAATGCTGCAAGTCGTGCACGATGCCGCACAGGGCCATGGCGTAACTTCACCTCAACATCACGATCCACTGGAGCCTCTCCCGAAATCCAATTACAGGCTGCAATCTCACATTCATCCCGCTTTTTATTTTCATCATAATAAGAGCGAGAAATATAAACTGTGTTCCGCTCTATATCCTTGTGCACCACATACCACGGCCCTCCCGAAAGTCCTAACCCCTGACGCTGGCCTATGGTATAAAACCAAAAACCTTTATGGGTACCCATCTTCTTTCCAGACTCTATTTCAATAATATCACCCTCCCGCTCACCCAAATGCGCACGAAGAAACTCATTAAATTTAAGCTTGCCTAAAAAACATATCCCCTGACTATCCGGCCTACTTTTGGTAGGCAGATCTCGCTGCTCAGCTTCCTGTCGCAATTGCGACTTTGTTAAATCACCAATAGGGAAAAGCGCCCGCTTAAGCTGCTCTTGGCTCAAAAACGCCAAAAAGTAAGTCTGATCTTTAACCGGATCCGGAGCACAAAACAGCCGAAACCGACCCCGTTCTTCCCTTGTAACCGCATAATGCCCAGTCGCAATTTTTTCAAACCGATCCCCAATAAAATCAAGGAATGCCCCAAACTTAACCTGCTGATTACACATAATATCAGGATTTGGAGTCCGTCCTGCCAACGCTTCTGAAACCGTATAAGAGACTACCCGTTCATGGTAAAACCGCTGCATAGGCACCACTTCAAGCGCAACTCCCAGCTTTTCACAAACCGCGCGCGCATAAAAAAGATCTTCCTCCCAAGGACACGTGCCTAAAAAAGACAATTCATCCTCTAGCCAAATCTTTAAATAAAAAGCGGTTACCGGGACGCCCTGCTCAACTAGTCGAGCAAGCGCAACAGAACTATCAACCCCGCCAGAGAGTAATACTGCACAGGTCATAAAAACCCTCAAAAAAACAGACAAAAAGTTGCATATTATCCATAAAGCTGCTAAATTTCTACCATAATAAACCGTAGCAATTTTTTCAGTGCTTTACAAATCGTCTTCAAATTTACACTCAAAAATATTCCTGCCCTAGGCCCACAGGCCAAACAGGATTTAATCCTGAAAGATGTTTTGACCAACTCTCGATTACAGGATTCAATCCTGATGTTCGCAATCTGTTTTTAGTACTCCCAGACCGAACAACCTAAAATCAGCTGTCTAAGGGACT
>CAYRPI010000035.1:8247-8839 GCA_964426225.1 uncultured Candidatus Babeliaceae bacterium
TAACTTTCCCTGTGTAACAATGAAACGTTAATAAGTAAGATGGTATATCTTTGCAAGCATTTGATACAAGAGAAATAAATAATCATGAACCCGTTTGAATCCGTCCAACACGACCTTATCACACATTTGCACTCTACCTATGCACTAACCGCCGATCAACAGTCTGCCATTGTCACCACCATAAATGATGATCCTAAAAAACGCGGATTCGGTGACATTTCAACCAATGTTGCATTAGTAATCGCCAAAGCACGCGGAACAACACCACGCGCCATTGCCGAAGAAATTGTAAAAAACTTTTCCCACAGAGACGTTGCCTCCATCTCAATCGCCGGACCTGGTTTTATTAATTTCACCCTTACCAATTCAGCCTTCACACAGAGTAGCCAGGCTCTTTTTACAGAACCAAAAAACTTTTTTGCCTCCTCAGAAAACAAAACTCACACCGCCTATTCCATTGAATTTGTAAGCGCAAACCCCACCGGTCCGCTTCACTTAGGGCACGGACGGGGTGGAATTATTGGAAACGTGCTAGGTTCTATCTTAAAATTCCTAGGCAATCCTGTAACCGAAGAATTTTATATTAATGATG
>CAYRPI010000035.1:8849-12740 GCA_964426225.1 uncultured Candidatus Babeliaceae bacterium
ATTCAGACGCTAGGCCTCTCCTTTAAAGCTCGCTGCCAACAAGCGTTAGGGCTCGAGAAGGCCATCCCTGAAGAAGGCTATGCAGGAACCTACTTAGTAGACCTTGCTCAAGAACTAATCACTTCCAACAGAACTCGTGTTGAGGAAGCGCTCAAAAATAACGACGATGCATTTTTTGGACTCTATGCCAAAGATATTCTCCTCAGCCGCATTCAAAAAACTCTAGAAAATTACAACATACAGTTTGATGTTTGGTTTTCTGAAAAAACGCTACATGAAAGTGGAGCGGTAGAAGACGCGCTTAAGTTATTGGAATCCCGCGGGCACACTTTCATTCAAGATGGAGCTCTCTGGTTTAGATCCACAGAATTCGGTGATGATAAAGATCGTGTTTTAAAACGTTCAAACGGAGAAGTTACCTACGTAGCCGCCGATGTTGCCTACATGTTAAACAAGCTTAATCGCGGCGCACAAAAGCTCATATTCGTCCTTGGGCAAGACCATCACAGCTATGTAGTCCGCCTCAAAGGAGTCATGGCAGCATTAGGACACAACCCAGACAACCTAGACGTTATTCTCTATCAATTAGTCACACTCAAAGAGGATGGCGTAGCATTACGTATGTCAAAACGAGCGGGACGAATCGTTTCCCTAGAAGATATTATCGAAACCGTCGGCGCAGACGTTGCTCGCTTTTTCTACCTAAACCGTAAAGCAGATGCACACCTGGATTTCGACCTAGCTCTCGCACTCAAAAAAACCGATGAAAATCCCGTATTCTACATCCAATACGCCTATGTTCGCACCAAGAGTATTTTTGAAAAAGCAGCGGAACATGCCGAATTGAACAACATTTCAGCGAACGATCTAACCGACCTAGACGATGAAGAAAAACAGTTAATAAAAAAAATTGTTGCGTTCAAGACACTCTTAAATTCCATGGCTCGCAACTACCAAGTACACTTACTCTCCTACTATGTAATAGAACTTGCTAACCAGTTTCACAGCTTCTACGCCGCGCATAGAGTAATTGAAATGAGTAACATTACCCAAAGCCGTAAACGCCTCGCCCTGGTACAAATCTTACAAAACACATTCGCCCTCTGCTTCGAATTACTCGGAATCAGCTGCCCAGAAAAGATGTAGCCTACCAGGGCGCGCCCTGGACCCATTTCTTTTTACCTTTGATCAACGATGGAGGCCCTAGTTCTTATTTGTCTTGTCCCCTATTAATTGTTGGGAGGACAGAGCGTTTTTCTTCTCCAAGTCGATGTTTTTTTCAACAGCAAGCTGAAGAGCTGTTTTCCCCTGCGAGTTGATACTGCAATGAAGCAGCGCCATTTTTACAAATTCGACTACTGGAGTTGTTGTTATCGGAAGGAACGGGGATAAGCGGCTAATGATGTCGTACTTTTTTTCGATGGTTGCAAGGTGTAAAGCTGTATTCCCATTACTATCAACTGCAAACACATCTGCGCCCAGTTCGATAAGCTTTTTTAAAGCCTCACATTTTCCGACCCGTGCCGCAGTAAGAAGCGGCGTTTCACCCTCTTGAGTTTTAGCTTCAAGTAACGTTCTATCCTTCCCAACTATGTAGGCTATAAGCTCAGAATTATCTGAAATAACACCATAATGCAAAGCAGTTATATTCCATTGGTCTCTAGCCTGAAGATCTGCTCCCAATTCGACAAGTTTTTTTACAGCGTTTATTTTCCCAAAACACAGAGCTACACCAAGTGGGAACAAACCAGAGTTACTCGGAACTGCAAGCAATTTTTTATCCTTTTCAACCACAAAGGCTATCATCTCAGGATAATCGCTAAGGGCCGCACTATGAAGCACATTACCCCCATTCTTCTTACATTTGGCCCAGAAGTCTGCCTTTAGTTCAAGAAGCTTTTTCACAGCTCCAATTTTTCCTAATCGCGCCGCTAATAGCAATGGCGTTTCACCATCAATATCTATGGCTTCAAGCAGAGATTTTTGATTTTTACCCAAGAAGTCTATCGCCCCTATGTTTTCTTCCAGAACCGCCTTATGAAGTAGTGTCATCCCATTTAAGCTTTTGTTAGTGCTGACCAATGAAGTAGTAGCTTGAGGCACCGAAGATACAGTCGGCATTAGTAATTTTGACGAACAAGTTTGAGCCGGTTGCCCCACAGGAGAAACCGTAGAATTTAGCCCGACACTAGAATCTGTTCTTCTTTTTTTAATCTGGGGGGTTGGGTCCGGCACAAGCGAAGGAGGATTGCTGGGAACCTTAATAGACCCCTTAGCAATCGGAGCGTCAATTTCAACAACCTCATCCTCACTGACTATTGATAAGTCATTCTCCTCGTCATCCAGGTCAGAGAACACCCGCTTGTTAGACTCAATTTTTTTAGGCATCTCAGTCGTATTAGTTGTGGTACTGTTTTGCATAGCCACTCCCACCTGAAAATACAAAAGCATTACTGCCAACAGAGATAGTGGGAAATAAATTTTATTCATAAAATTCCTTAAATAATTTTAAAAGCATCATAATTTTTCGATATAATAAGAATACATTTTTCACAAAACATAGTCAAGTTGAAAATATAAAAACTGCCGGGTCCATCCGCCTTCGCCTATATGGGAATAACTATGAAGCACAAGTCAGGCTACGATCGGACAGGGGGACTAATACAACAGGTCCAGGACGTCGGTCCTGGTAGACAAAGCGACCAAACGAACTTAGAATACACTGAGCATCTGCTAAACCATTTTATGTAAGGAGTACCTTTGTGGCAACACGTCATTTTTACTGGACTTATATTCTCTGTTTATTTTTTCTGTGCTTATCTCATCTTCCCGCTTACACCATGCATAAAAATTGGTATGAACCGATAAATCCAACAACAAAACTTAATCTTATTGCACACAACTTACTCAAACTACCCCAGGGAACAGAAATTCCAAAATACTACAGTTTTTTTAAGCAAGGCGATAAAAAAGGAGAAACCATTATCCATAAAGCCTGTAAATCCGGCAACCTTAGAATGTTATTAACAGGATGTGCAATACCCCTAAACCTTAACCAAATGAACAAAGCAGGAAAAACCCCTCTACACTTGGCCGTTGAAAGAGGGTTTCGCCTTGTAACAAAAATTCTTATCCTAAACGGTGCAAAAATAGATAAAACGGCCATCAAACTTGCAAAAGACTCCGAAATTAAAAACTATTTAGGCAACACAGACTGCAAGATGCCCCTTACAGACTCTGATAAAAATCAATATATCGCCCTCCAACTCGAAACCGAAAACACGTCCAATTCTATTATCTTAAAGCATACAAAAAATATTTTCGGAGAAAGAATCGCCCACTTTTTTGCCAAAAACGACCTAATTGAACCCCTTGTTGCACTAACAAAAGATTTTGATATAAATGCAACAAATGATCAGGGAGAAACTCCTCTCCATATCTTGATAAAGGCCGGTTCAAACGATGGAATAGAAGCACTTCTCAATGCACAGGTTCGACCCGACAACCAAGCTCTTGAATTAGCCCCGACTCTAAAGATGTATCGACAGCTACGCTTGGCTCAAGAAAACCTTGAAAAAAATGATAATAAAATAGTAGAGGTTGACGATACCGTAACCCACCAACCAATCAAAGACCTTAATGATAAAATTCTTTCCGAAATCATAACTAACATGCAACTTTCTGAAAATGAAAAAATTGAACAACTAAAAAAAGCGCTCAAAACGGTGACTGCAATTAATACCTATGATGAAGATGGAGAATATACTGCACTAGAGCTTGCTATAAAAAACAACTCCCTCGCCATTGTAAAAGTTCTGGTTGAAAATGGTGCCAAATTAGATAAAAAAAATTCTAATTGGCGATATCCTCTCACCTGCGCAATAGAAAAAC
>CAYRPI010000036.1:0-1526 GCA_964426225.1 uncultured Candidatus Babeliaceae bacterium
GTTCATATCGACGAGGAGGTTTGGCACCTCGATGTCGGCTCATCGCATCCTGGGGCTGGAGAAGGTCCCAAGGGTCTGGCTGTTCGCCAGTTAAAGCGGTACGTGAGCTGGGTTCAGAACGTCGTGAGACAGTTCGGTCCTTATCCATCGTGGGCGCAGGGTATTTGAGAGGGCTTGTTCCTAGTACGAGAGGACCGGAATGAGTTAGCCTCTGGTGTTCCAGTTGTTCAACACGAGCAGGCTGGGTAGCTACGCTAATTAGAGATAACCGCTGAAAGCATCTAAGTGGGAAGCTCGCCTCAAGATGAGATACCCCTGTCTGACTTCGGTCAGACGTAAGATCCCTTGAAGACTACAAGGTTGATAGGCTGGGTGTGTAAGCAGAGTAATCTGTTAAGCTGACCAGTACTAATGTATCGAGAGTTTTAACCACATTTTATGACTTTATTTTGATCAGTCACGAGACTAAGATCAGCAGAACACATTTTAAGAACACAGTTAAATTTGTTCTTTAAAAATTTCCTGGTGGGTATAGCTGTAGGGTAACACCCGTTCCCATTCCGAATACGGAAGTAAAGCCTATAGCGCCGATGGTACTTGTCTGGTGACGGACTGGAAGAGTAGGTACTGCCAGGATTAAATAAAAAAGCCTCGATTAATTTCGAGGCTTTTTTTGTGCTCATTTTTATAAGAGGATTTATGATAAAATATTTAAAGATTTTACTATTATGGGTCTTGTGGTTTGGGAGTTGCGCGGTGGCTCAAGAGTTGAAGCTGGGTATTTATCGGCATTATAAGGGTCATTTATATCAGGTCCTTTCTGTTGCTAGGCATTCAGAGACTTTGGAGGAGATGGTAGTTTACCAGGCTCTTTATGGTGACTTTGGTGTCTGGGTTCGTCCACTAAAGATGTTTCTAGAAGAGGTTGTGAGTGAGGGAGTGCAACAGCCGCGCTTTGCATTTGTACGTCCACATTTGACTCAAGTGCCGGATGTTGTTTAAAGGGGGGAAGGCTATGTTTGTGGATTGTCATGTTCATTCTAATTTTTCTGTAGATGGGAAACAGACGGTCTTTGAAGCATGTAAAAGCGTTGAAGCTGCAGGATTGCGGGGACTTGCTTTTACCGATCATGTTGATTTTGATATGCTTTCACATCCGGATGCATTATTTGATCCTGTGGCTAGAAAGTTTGCAATTGTTGCGGCGCGTGAGCAGTATGGGAATCGTTTTTCCGTTGCTGAGGGTGTTGAGTTGGGGTTTCAGTCGCAGGTAGTTGGTAGGATGGAGGCTTTTGTAGAATCTTATCCCTTTGATTTTGTTATTTTGTCGACACACGGGACCGATCGCTTGGATTGTAGTGATCCAAAATTTCATGAAAAACATTCTGCCCTTGATGCGTGTCATGCTTATCTAGATGCGATTTATCGGTCTGTTACCGAATTTGATGATTTTGATGTGGTGGGGCATGTCGGGTATTTGCTGAGGTACCTGCCTTCCCGTTGCACATTCAGGGAAGTTGCAGGCT
>CAYRPI010000036.1:1536-2331 GCA_964426225.1 uncultured Candidatus Babeliaceae bacterium
AAGGGTAAGGGGCTTGAGATTAACACGTCCGGTTATCGGCACGCATTGGTCGGAGAAACAATGCCAGCTGACTTTATTGTGCGGCGGTTTTGTGAACTTGGCGGTGAGATTGTTACACTTGGTTCCGATGCCCATATGGTTGAACATGTGGGGTTTGAGTTTGAACGGGCTGCGGCTTTGGCACGAGATTGTGGATTTAAGAATGTAGCGTTTTTTGTTGAGCGAAAGCCGGTTTTTATTCCGCTTCGGTTCTTGAAGGGGTAGAAAAATGCTTGCTACGAAGCTTTTGTATTTGGAAGAGAGTTTTTGTTACACCGGTTTTGCTACTGTTCTTGAGGTTGTGGATCGTGATGGGAAGCGGGCAATGGTGCTCGATCAGACCCTCTTTTATTCTCAGGGAGGTGGACAGCCTGCGGACCATGGGGAAATTGTTGGGCATAGAGGGCGGTTTGCGGTGACCGATGTTCGTTTTGTTGATGGTATTGTTTATCACATCGGGACCTTTGTGGACGGAATTTTTGAAATTGGCGACCGGGTAGAACTTTTTGTTGATGTTAAGCGGAGGGAGTTTTTGAGCAAGCTGCATACCGCGGGGCATCTTATTGACGTGGCAATGGAACGCCTGGGTTTGCATTTAGTGTATGGCAAAGGCTATCACTTTCTTGATAATCCTTATGTTGAGTATGAGGGCTCATTTACACCTGATGAATGCACGATTCTTCAGCAGCGGTTCCAACAAGAGGTTGATACGCTTGTTGAAGAAGATATTCCCGTGACCTATCGTATGGCGAGGCA
>CAYRPI010000036.1:2341-10208 GCA_964426225.1 uncultured Candidatus Babeliaceae bacterium
CATGAAGAGCTTGAAGCAACGTGTGTTCATGTGCCGGCTTGTTTGCCAGAGGGAAAACCGATCCGAGTGGTAAGTATCGGAAGCCTGTCAACGTGCCCATGTGGGGGGACTCATGTGGCCTCTTCTAAACAGGTGGGAGTGATTGAGATTAGGAAGGTGAAGTCAAAGGGAGGAATTCTGCGTGTTTCTTATGTCCTTGCGGGTTCTCCGGAATAATCAATTTACCTTTTGACTTAAGGAGTGTAATTGATGCAGAAAGTAGTAATAAGGATTACTCATCGTAAAAAACCGGGGACAACCTATTGTGTTTATACCGATTATAAAAGTGGTGCTGCTGGAGATTACACCTATTTTATTGGTGAGTAAGTAGTCTCCTTTGATGATATTCCTAAAGATTTTACTCCATTGACGGTTCCTGCGCAAACCTATGTGAAATTTACAAATGGTCCAGGGGCAATGTCCAGCATTTGCATGGAGGTATGGCAAGAGGTCTGGCGTATGACTTCGGCTCAATTGGGTGGTACGCGAGCTTATCGGTCCGATTTTGAGGTATATGATAAACGCGCGCACGATCCAAAAAACACAATTCTAGATGTTTATGTTGGTGTTAAAGTATAAAAAAATGATTTGCGAGGTCTGCCTTCTTAATCAGCCTTGCTATACCACGTGAGTCCATTCTATTCAAAGCAGATGCCGATATCTCTAAATTTTAAATATGGGGACTTGGTAAGGGTATAGGTCTTTGGATTATTTAGGTTGTGGGTGCTGTTGTATTTCTCGATTAGAGCCTGTGTAAACCGTTCCAAAATCTTGAATGTATTGACCTTGCGTGGGGACATATTTCTGTGGGAGTTATAGTACCGTGTTTCAATAAGCTTTTGGAGCATTTCAACAAATACCTGCTGGTCCAACTTTTTCATCTCAAGGGAAAGTCCATCGCCAGGGATGTGGTTTGGGAAGATGTCGTGCTTTTTTGGACCAAAAAATAGACGCATGCGGGCATGCAGAAGTTGAATTAGCTCTTTGGGGTTAGTTATGTATTTGTTTCCGTCATAAAGCTTGTCATTATCGGCAAGCAGAGGCGGAACGATGTCTTGTTGTAGCCTTTCTATCATGCTTTCGAGAGCGAGCCCTGCAAACGCTTTGGTGTTGCCGTCTACATTAGGTTTGGTGGTAGCTAGGGCTTTGAATAGTTTGGTGCGCTCCTCAGGAGTCCACTGTGTGTTTATGTAGTGAAGTGCTGTTCGATTAGCGTACCCAGTGGCATTGAGGTCAGCGCCGCCCTGGATGAGAAGTGTGACTATCTCGAAGTGGTTGTTTATACATGCCCATTGCAGAGCCGTCCGGTTTTGGTATCCAACGGCATTGAGATCAGCGCCGCTTTGGATGAGAAGTTTGATTATATCGATGTTGGGGTTGTATTTTTCGCAGGCTATTGTGAGGGGAGTGTCGTTGCTTTCGTCGTGCAGTTTTGCGCCATTTTCAATTAGAAGTTTGGCAATCTCGAAATCGCTTCCAATGCAGGCGAAGTGAAGGGCAGTTCGGTTTTTCCACCCAAGCGCATTGAGGTCAGCGCCGTTCTGGATCAGAAGTTTGATTATCTCGATATTGGGTTGATTTTGTTCGCAGGCTCTAATGAGAGGGGTGTCTCCATAGGCACCTTTCCCGTTGATATCTATCTTGAGTTCTTTTTGTAGCTCTGGATTTAATAATGATCGAAGTCCGATGAGATCCTCGGCTTTCACCAGATCATGAAGAATTCCGGCCTCAAGCCTAGAGGCTGAGGTTGCCAGGAGGGCGAGTGAGAGAAGAACGGTTTTTTTAGTTTTCATTAGATTTGCTTTCTTTATTTTGGGTTAGTTTTTCTATTTTTTATGTTCTTGTACAAATGTGTTTTAATAGGCCCTATCCTCACCACACCAGATTCTAATATCTCTAAATTTTAGATACGGGGACTTTGCAAGGGCATAGGTCTTTGGATTATTTAGGTTGTGGTTGCTGTTGTATTTCTTGATAAAAGCCTGTGCAAACCGTTCCAGAATCTTGAATGTGTTGACCTTGCGTGGGGACATATTTCTGTGGGAGTTATAATACCGTTTTTCAATAAGCTTTTGGAGTGTTTCAATAAATACCTGCTGGTCCAACTTTTTCATCTCTAGGGAAAGTCCATCACCAGGGATGTGGTTTGGGAAGATATCTTTACCCTTAGGGCCAAAGAACAGGTTCATGCGGGCGTGCAGAAGTTGAATTAGCTCTTTGGGATTAGTTATGTATTTATTCCCTTTATAAAGTTTATCATCGTTAGCAAGGACGGGTGGAACTATATTTTGCTGCAGTCTTTCTATCATGCTTTCGAGAGCGAGCCCTGCAAACGCTTTGGTGTTGCCGTCTAAATTAGGTTTGAGAGTAGCAAGAGCGTTGAATAGTTCGGTGCGCTGCTCAGGAGTCCACCACCTTGATATCTGGTTAATGGCCCTTTTTTTTGCACACCCAATGGTATTGAGATCAGCACCGGCTTGGGTGAGAAGTTTAATTATCTCGATATTGGGGTTGTCTTTTTGGCACTCAAGGGTGAGAGGAGTGTCGTTGCATGCGTCGTGCGGAACAAGTTTTGCGCCTTCTTGAATGAGAAGTTTAATTATCTCGACATTAGGTTTTTCTGTTTTGCAGATTAAAGAGAGGGGAGTTTCCCCGAGCCAGTCCTGCAGGTCAATCTTGGCTCCGTGATGAATGAGAAGCTTGACGATCCCAATGCAACCGGTTAGGCAGGCTTTCTGAAGTACGGTCCAGTTTGTATATCCTCCTACATTGACGTCAGCGCCGTTCTGAATGAGAAATATGATTATCTTGATATCAGTAGAGGGTCTGCAGGCAAGGATAAGGGGAGTCTCATTGGATCTGTTGAGCAGATCAACTTTTGCGCCTTTTTGGATGAGAAGTTTAATTATCTTGATATTGGGTTTGCTTTGTAAGCAGGCCTTTATAAGCGGTGTGTCACCATTGCCATCTGTTTCGTTGATATTTATTTTGAGATCTTTTTGCAACTCTGGATTTAACAGTGATTGAAGTCCAATAAAGTCGTCTTCTTTCACAAGGTCATGAAGAATTCCTGCTTCAATGCTAGAGGCAAAGGCAGCAATGAGGGCGAGTGAAAAAAGAACGATTTTTATGGTTTTCATGAGATTTTCTCTTTTTTTATAGTTTTTATTATTCAGCTTCATTTTGGCATATTTTTATAATTTGTCAATAAAACCAAAAAGGGCAGAGATGCGTGTAGGGCGGATGTGAAAAGATTTGAATAGATTTTTTCCGGTCTGTGTCGTTTAAATGGTTTTTACTCGCTGGGGCGCTGGTGGTTTTTGGAGGTATTCGGTCGATACGATGGATACTGGGTTTTAATGGGATGGCTTTTATGGGCATCACGATTGCGACTAATATTTTTGTGCGAACCAAGGGGCGTAAGTGGTTTATGCGTCGGCATCAGGAAAAAACAGAGAAGCAGAAAAAATTGGAAGGAGAACTCCTTCTAAAGGGAGTTTGCCATATTTTTAACATGAATACAGCTTCTTAATAATCTGCCATGTAAATGCCTAAAATTTTTGCTGATCAGTTGCAGGAAAAAATTTTTAATATATACTGATAGTATAAAATAAACGAAATAATAGCCCGTCTATTCCGCATATTTTTGGGTATGGGGGCGTGTGGGCTGTTATTTATTGAGTATTTAATTAATAATTGAGTTTAGCGCTATGGAGGCAGAATGAAAAAGATAAGATGTTTTTTTGTTGTAGGTTTTTTGATATTTAGCAGCGGGGCTTTTGCGCTCAACCATACCGAGTTCCTTGATGTGGTTGATAAATTGGACGAAGAGATGCCAGAAAAGAGTGAAGTATTTTTTTGCAGTAGCGAGGGAATGGGGTATTTGCCATTTTCTACTGATAAAGAGTCACTTATGAGTCAGTTACCTCTTCTTTCCTGTGAGGGGGAAAAGATTATAAACGAGATAGAAGAGATAGAAGAGATAGAAAAGGATCCATTTTTGCCGCACACTCTCGTGATATTGCCCGAGACGAACCCTTTGCTGAGTACGACAGCGAGCGTTATGCGGGCCTTAGCCGATTCGGGAAATTCGGCGTTTTTATTTTCGGCAACTATGCTGGGGGTGTTTGCCGAAGAGTATAAAAAAGAGGATGCGAATTATGATAAAGCGTTTGAGTCTTATCATTTTTTTGCGCTTCCTGGGGCACTAGAAAGCGGAGATAATTTTATACTTGCGGTTCCTAACAGAGTGTTGGGCAATGATTTTGGGAGCAAAAAAAAGACTTTAAAGGTGGATGAGGTGACAGCTCTTGAGAAACAGCTTGGGCTACGCATTGAGCATCTTGAGGACTTAGGAACTTTAAGCAAGTTTAAGAAGTCTGTATCTAAAGTGCATTTGTCTATATTGAATATCAAGGATGAAGTTATTTCTTTGGGGTTAGAAAAAATGGTGGAGGAGTTATTTGTGTCCAAAAAAAGCTATGCAGAAAAAGCAGAAATTCCGCTCTGGATTTTGGCAATTGATGGGGAGGGAGCGCGCCCTGACTTGTGCAAAAAAATCGCACGTATTGAGAGAGGGTATATTGTTGAGCAAAATCGTTATTTTGGGGGATTGCCCTTGTCTGTTGTGGCTAAAACGATTAAAAAACTGTTGAATGATATAGATATAATGGTGGTAAATATTTTTAGTTGTTGGGGTGGTGTGGTATACCTTGCCCAGTTAGCAAATAAACTTGAAGAGGCGAAACTTTCTAATGGGCCTGTTTTAACTGTTATGTCGTTTACAGGTTATAGTAATGTTCATGCGGTAATAAAGAAAGACGGCTATGATACATTTTTGCGTATATTGTGCAAGATTAGGCAGTCATGGAGAACCTGGTCTGAGGAAGCGCGTAAAAAAAGTTTTATGAAGGCTTTTGAAGAGGCTGCTCCCTATTTGACAGTGCATAAGCGTAAAAAGATGAATGGCGGTGAATTACCAGGGGTAAAGTTTCCAGGAAAAGATAATAAAATTATTCCTGTATCTTCGTTTGATTCTACAGAGATTATTTTACATTGTAATGAAAAATCGCTTTCAGACTATTTTAACAAGCAAAAAATCAATATTTTAAGGAACCCAGCTGTTCTTTTATGTACGGGGTTAAAGATAAAAGACATTTCGGTTGAATGGGATGGTGCTGAAAAGAATTTATTTTATCCTTATTTGACATCGGGTTTACCAGATCGATTCTACCAAAAGATTGAGACTTTAAAAATTCCGTCTAACGTGGAAAAATGTTCTACGGTTTTGAAAAAACTTTTTCCAAGTCATTGTTCTCGTATTTTAAAAAAACGTTTTAACAAAATGTGTAAAAAATCTAAGGAAGTTGCAGGTTTGTCCGGTGCAGAATGGGCAGTTAGGATAAAAAATATTGTTAAGATGTCTGAGAAAGACAAAAAACCTTCAAATACAAAAGGAGACAAATGGTCTATATATGCCAGATTTTTGAAAGAGGCAACGGATGCTCTGTTTGTTGTTAAAGAAAAGGGCACGAAAAGCTATTTTTCTTACCGGTTTGGCTGTTTGGGCCAGGATTGGTATTATGACTTTGGTGGAGTGAAAGAAAAAAATGCAAAAGAGTGGAAACAGGTTTTTAAAAAAAATATGAAACTTTGGGCTAAGGCAGGCAATTGCATGGGCAAGTATTTATCCGATAGTGTTAAGGGGGGCGATGTTAAAAAGCAGGGAGTCGGAGACGTGAATGCATCTGATGATCTCTCGTCTGATGATCTCTCGTTTAATGATCTCTCGTTTGATGATCTCTCGTTTGATCTTCCTAAGCTATAGAGGTCGAGGAGGAATAATCAAAGGGCGGGCGAGGGACTCTTATGCGTAAGATGTCGGGGCTTTTAGCCCTTGGCTCAATGTGCTTTTTTGTTTGTTGGCATGGGCTTGTGTCGTTTATATGAAATGGCACTTCGAACTATTGATCTTTATATCCCAAAAACACTAGGGTAATGCTGATTGGTTTTAAAAAACTTTGTATTGTTTTTTGGAGAAATGTTAATGAAAAAGGGGATATTTTGGGGATTTGTGTTGGGCTTGTTTTCGCTGGAATGCAGTCTGGGTGCAGTAAAACTAGATCTTAAGAATCTGACTTCAAAAAATTTTAACGAAAAAGTTGATCTGAGTAAGGTAACATATCTGAATACGGTAACAGATGTTGCGTTGACGGATAGTACTATTACGCCCCAGCAATTTGTTGCCATGCTTCAGGCCGTTCCTAAGACAAAGAAGCTTTATGTGATGAAAGTGGGCCCTACTACCTTTGAGAATTTAACGTTGAAGAAGGGTGTGTTGCCCGAGCTTACGGTACTCTCTTTACATTCTCAGGAGATTTCATCAAAGTCTTTGGCTACGATTTTTGAGGCGGCGCCCAATCTCGAGAATATCTCTATTATGAAGGTTGAACTGACGAATATTGAGGGTTTTGTGGTACCAGTGGGGGCTCTGCAGAAATTAAAAAATCTTGCTATGTATAGTTCTGTTCCTTTCGAATTCCTTGAGGCCATTGTACAGGTCGCACCAAATTTGCAGTTGCGCGGTGTTGGCATCGAAAGCCATGGCTTAGATGCTATGTTCTCTGATTTAAAAAATGAATTCCAGAGTTTTTTGGATGGACTTTCTAAAACGTTTTCTTTTGATGTCTGGTTAATTCTTGCAGAGCTACTGAAAAAAATGGATAGTGGAAAAAAATCTCTGGATGAAAAGAGTCTTGGGGAGCTTAAAAAAATGGTTGTAGCTCTTACAAAAAAATTAAACCCTCCGGTCAAACTATGTGAGTTTGTCTCGCTTTTGGTAACAAAGAAGGTTTTTACGGATACAACCTACGATGATGAGCTTACCACTTGGCTATCCGGATATACGGGCAATGATAGTGCTGAGGTCAATAGAATTAAGGAAGCCCTTTTAAAGCTTATGGCCCGAAGTTTGAAACCAGAAATGCAAGGGGAGGCGCTGTTTAAGCTTATTGAAAATGCCTCGGAGCACACGGAAAAAAATGCAACGTTAGTGAAGTTTTTCTTATGGGCCTTGGATAATGGGTTGGCTGGTGCTATTGTGCCCTTTTCTAAAGTTCTGGGTATCATAACGGATCAACAGATGCTTAAAAAGATTGCACATGAATGCTTAGACAAGCATCTTTATTATGCAATAATCTCAACGGATGAGATTAACTATCGGAGAGAGTTGCATGCTTACGAATTGGTATTTAACAAGGTGCTTAAAAAGCTGGTTGAAATGCAGATTAGCAAGAAAGTACTTTCTGAAATTTTAAGGCTAAATAGCAAGTTTTTAGATGCGCAGAAATACCAAAAAATTATTCGAAATGACCACAAGAAAAAACATATGCTTTTGTTTGAGGTATTGCTGAACGCTGGCGCAGAAACAAAATGGATGAGTTCAGATTTCAAGCAAGAGTACAATGATTCTAAAAAACTTGGGCTGGAGGATTTTTCCGACTATACAGCTGACGAATTGAACAGTATTGTAAACAACAAACAGCGCATGCAGGAGTTGAATAATAGTATTGAATTGGTTGTTGAAAATAATGCAGAGATAACGGGAGAGCAGCTTTCAAAGATTCTTAATGCAGCTGTTAATATAAAGCGGCTGGGGCTGACCGAATTGGCAAAAAGTGTGTTTGAAAAGCTTGACATAGAGGATAAATTTAAGCTGCTAACCGATCTCTATCTTTTGGGTATGGTTATTCCAGACAAACTGGTTGAAAAGTTGCTTCAGGCTTGCCCTAATCTACAGAACTTGAGTTTTGGTAGCTCTGTGACGGTT
>CAYRPI010000036.1:10230-12588 GCA_964426225.1 uncultured Candidatus Babeliaceae bacterium
AAAAATTAGAGCTGCCCAAAGAGATGACGTTTGAGGGGGTGGAAAAATTATTAAGTGAAGTTCCTAATCTTGAGTATCTGATAGAGGGGACCACTTTATATGACATAAAAAAGAATACTACGGACTGGATTGGCAATTTATATCTCCTTGTACAAAAAAGAACAGAAGGTGGGGAAAAGTTGCCTTATGTTACGGCGGGCGAGCAGGCCCTTTTGAGTTTGGCTATAAAAGATTATAAATTGGATAGTACTGCAGTATCGGGTTATGCGGAGCCTTTACTTAACTGGCTTGCATATGAGGATTTTACCTAAAGAAACAACTCGTTAATCCTTGAACGCGTCGCTAGTGGGCGGCACGCTCCTATTGATTTTTTACTTAAATTTCTCAACAACATAGGGAACTACCAGGTTGCTCCGCACGAGCTGTTGCCACTAGTTTTAACTGCTCTTTACTCTTATCAGTCGGTTTCGGATACTAAGGCTTACACAGAACTGTGCGAGACAGCCGAGGCACTTATAACCGTTCCCCAGGTGGACATAACCTCGGCGATTAATCTAGCGTTTTTCCCTAATTCTGTTCGCGAGCGTTTATTTTCCATTGATCCTTATATTAATCTTAACCTCTTTAGTTTTCTTGTTGAACTGGCTGGGAAAAATGTGAACAATCAGGCTGTCCAATCGTTGGCCCTTGCAGCGCTTGATAGAGTTCCTGAGGGTAGAGATTTGGGGCCTATTCTTGAGAATGCACTAAAAAATTTTCATACAAAGAGCGGGGAGGGAAAAGCGCTTTACAAACCTGTCATTCAAAAACTTATGGATAAGGGGGCTCGCCCGGCCAGTAGGGTTGCTCCAGGTGGAATTGCTTTTCTTTTTGATATGACGGAGCAGGTTGAGCTGAACAAGGTGGGGGCTATAGGTAGCGAGTTGCACGCCCTGTTAAAAACGCCGGTTGTTCCTATTATGGTGACAGGTTTATTGTTGCCCAAAAGTTTTCATCTTATTGATGCAGCGCAGTGGTTGGTCTTTAAAATTCCATCTACAGAGCAAGATCTCTTCCTCTTAGTTCCTAGGAATTACGGAGGCATTGCAGAGCTTAAAGACTATACGTCATCTACGACTATTCCGGGAAGCAAAGAGGTTACACTCCTTGAGTTAAAATTAGGTCTGAAAATTGACCATTTTGTCCTACAGGACCTTAATACATTAAAATCATCGCTTTTGTCTAACAGTGACATTAACCTTTCAGAAGAAGTGGGCTTGATTATTGGTCAAGAAACAGGCAATAAGGCCGAGCCGTGGATAAGCAAGCTTTTTGTCACCAAATATGATCGTAATAGGTTTTGTGAGTCGGTTAGTACTTCAACTAAACGGGTGGGTCCGAAAGTATACCCTCTTCCTCCTTTTACTATTTATCTTTCCGGCCACGGTGGACCGGCAACAGAGGTGTATGGCACGGATGAAAAACTCGAGAAGATTGAACTGGGGATAGTTGCCGGGCTTAAAGGAGGGATTGCGCGTGGTATGTTGGACTTTTTTAATGACGCAATCGAAACTCGTTTTGTTCTTATATCTAGCTGCCACACCGGTGGTACAAATATTGGAGAGATGATGCGTGAGCAGGGGGCGTTCTTCCCTCAAAAATATTCGTATTTACTTGTGCTTGCGAATAGTCTGGATACCGTTGT
Organism: uncultured Candidatus Babeliaceae bacterium; assembly: GCA_964426225.1. Classification (GTDB taxonomy): domain Bacteria; phylum Babelota; class Babeliae; order Babelales; family Babelaceae; genus UBA12395. The sequence continues at coordinate 11,915 of CAYRPI010000036.1, forward strand.
GGGTGCGCCTGCTGCTGTGCGGGAGGTGGGGTTTAAATACCTTTTTTCTGCATTATCTAACCGTTCTCTCAACACAGCGCATGAGGTAGAAGAGGTGATCTCCTCAATTTTCTTGCTTCCCAGTTCGGTTGGTATGTCTTCCAAGGAGAAGCTCCGGTTTATTCCTCTGATAAAAATGCCTAATGCTGACTGGGCATGGCCTGCGTATCTTGCAGGTACCGTTGTTTCGATTAGTAATACGTTGGCTCAGTCGCGAACAGAAAGCTTGAACTTCCCATCATTTTTCATGGGAACGCCGCAGAAAGGCAAAAAAACGTTGAAGGCAAATCGACCTGAGGTTCTTTTACTCTATGCGGAGCACATACCCTTCCCTCTCGTTTTTGAAGATCTACCACTCTCAAGTATCGGATCCATGATTCCCGGTTCTGCGGTTCATGAATTTGATGAAATTCGCCAGTTGCAGGTGTCAGAATCGGATGGGCTTTGTGATATTGTGACCGCATTTTTGGTCGATGAACGTACTGCAGCGGATAAGGTGTTTGTGGTCAAAAAAGCTTTTCTAAATTGGGTAGGGAGTCCTTTTGGTCAGGCTGCACCGCTTCCAGAAGGTTGGTATTATGAACTTATTCTTGCAAACAAAAAGGCAGATGACACAACGAATATGCCTATTTTGC
>CAYRPI010000037.1:0-601 GCA_964426225.1 uncultured Candidatus Babeliaceae bacterium
TGCTCTTTGCTTGCTCAATTGCAGCGTCAAGTTTTGCAGCTTCTTCTTCGCCTACTTTAGCGCGATGTTCTCTTAGGTTGCGTTCTATTTCAAGTGTGGCACCATCGAGTTTATTGCGTTTTTCTACGATATCACGTTTCTTGTGATCTTCGGCTTCGTGCATCTTGGCTTCATTAACCATGCGTTCAATTTCATCTTTAGCAAGTCCGCCGCCAGATGTTATGGTAATCCGTTGTTCTTTACCGGTTCCTTTGTCTCGTGCAGATACGTGTACAATGCCATTTGCGTCGATGTCAAAAGTAACTTCAACTTGAGGAACGCCACGGGGTGCTGCTGGAATGCCCTCCAGTCTAAATTGACCTAAAAGTTTATTGTCCGCAGCCATTTCTCGCTCGCCTTGTACTACTTTTATGTCCACAGCTGTTTGATTATCTTCTGCAGTGCTAAAGACTTGTGAGCGGCGTGTTGGGATAGTGGTATTGCGTTCGATAAGGCGTGTAGCTATGCCGCCCATGGTTTCAATGCCAAGCGAGAGCGGCGTCACATCCAAAAGCAGGATATCTTTAACGAGGTCTCCCTGCAGTTGGCCTGCCTGAATACC
>CAYRPI010000037.1:611-6733 GCA_964426225.1 uncultured Candidatus Babeliaceae bacterium
GAGAGTGGGGTGACGTCAAGAAGAAGTACGTCTGTTGTTTCACCGGTTAGTACAGAACCTTGAATAGCAGCACCAGCCGCTACTACTTCATCAGGATTAACCGATTTATTAGGTTCTTTGCCGAAAAATTCTTTTACTAGTTCTTGAACCTTAGGGATTCTTGTAGATCCACCTACAAGGATTACCTCTTCAATCTGTTGTTTTGATACGCGTGCGTCTGCTACAGCTTGTTTGCATGGTTCAAGAAGACGTTGGAAAATATCCTGGCAGAGAGATTCAAATTTGGCGCGTGAGAGCTTTATAACTAAATGTTTTGGTCCCGTAGCGTCTGCCGTGATGTAGGGTAGGTTGATTTCCGTTTCAAGCGTATTGGAAAGTTCAACTTTTGCTTTTTCTGCAGCTTCTTTTAGGCGTTGTAGCGCCATATTATCTTTGCCAAGATCTATGCCGTTGCTTTTTTTGAATTCAGAGATAAGAAAATCGATTATTGTGTGGTCAACGTCATCACCACCAAGGTGCGTGTCACCATTGGTAGATTTTACTTCTATAACACCATCGTGAATTTCTAGAATAGAGATATCAAAGGTTCCACCGCCAAAGTCAAAGACCGCGATGATACCATTTTTTTTCTTGTCTACGCCATAGGCAAGAGCCGCGGCGGTAGGTTCGTTTATAATACGTTTAACATCTAGTCCAGCAATTCTACCCGCATCTTTTGTAGCCTGGCGTTGTGCGTCGTTAAAGTAGGCGGGAACAGTGATAACAGCTTCAGTAACTTTTTGTCCCAAATAATCTTCAGCGGATTGTTTTAGATAAGAGAGAATGGCAGCTGAGATTTCTTGTGGTGAAAATTCTTTACCTTGTGCTTGAATAGCAACTCCATCATTCTGCTTTACAATATGGTAGGGAACGCGGGTTGCTTCTGCCTTTGCACTGTCATACTGCTGACCAATAAAACGCTTTACTGAAGATATAGTGTTTTTGGGGTTTGTTACGGCCTGGCGCTTTGCTACCACTCCAACCAGCCGCTCACCATCTTTGGTAAAGGCTACAATGGAAGGAGTAGTGTTTTGGCCTTCTTTGTTTGTAATTATAGTTGGTTTGCCACCCTCTACTATTGCGACGGCCGAATTGGTAGTTCCAAGATCTATGCCAATTATTTTTCCCATAATAATTCTTCCTAATTCTTTGTTTAAGTTCTTTTGTAACCCTTTTATTTATACGGGTCTTTCTCTAAGATGTCAATGGGAAAGCGCAAAAAATCTTAGTCTGTTGCACTCAAATTTGTGTTCTTTTATGTCTGATAATTTAACAACATTCTTGGTTAGAGTTGTTTTTTGTTCTTCTCTCGACCCCTCTCTTTCTGCCTCCCTTTTTCGGCGGGTTTTATACGGGGGATTTCGGGAGGCCCTTTCGGGGTCGTTCGAGATGGGGGGGTGGAGGAGATGGAGGAGACAAGATTTGTTACCTTGTTTTTCGAGAAGTTAGCGTGGTATAGTGTGTCAAGAACAGAAAGAACTTAGTCGGGATTATATCCTGGAAGGGGAGTTTGAAATGAATTTTTTTAATGTAATTGTTTTTGGGAGTTTCTTTTTTACAGCTTCTATATTTTGTGGACCTCTAGCCAAATTGCCAACAGCAGGTCTGATTGAACGGCATGTTTCTTTTTTAGTGGAGCAGAAAATTGAGAAGAGGAGTTCGGGCTTTTACTTTGTATTTTCTGGTTTTAAATGTAGAGAAGTTGAGTTTTGCCGATTAGCAATTCATGACAAAGGTTCACTGGCCCCTTTAATGTGGACCTGGAGAAAGCATCGGGATATTATCTTAAATGATGCATTAGCGTTAAGAGAATTTTCTGTGCTTCTCATCATGGTATATCAAAATCTTATTTTTCATGTTGATAAGCGTCGCGATATTCCTTGGTTTGGTCTGATTTCTTTATATATGAAATTGAATGCTATTCCTTTGCAAAAATTATTTGATATCTTGGAAGAATGTTTAATTCGTTATCAGATAATTTTTGAAGATTATTCAAGCGGTTCATTGTTTCATGATTCGTTAATTGAGTGGTTTCAAGAAAACTGGTGGCTTCCAACAGCCGTTTTCACCATGGCTACGGTTGCTTTTTTTCGATGGTTTAGAGGTAAGCATGTGTCACCCTTTTTTGAGGGTTCCGGGTGGGGGCGATAGAGCTTAATAGGGCTTATCCATAAGGCCAATTAAAGGTCTAGACGATTTTTTCTTTTTGTTATATTCTAGGGTAACGGGTGAAAGCTTTTATAAGGATTATTCTGTCCTTAAAAAAGGAGTCACCCGTGTTTCTCTGTCATGAAAATGTTGTTTATCCTGGTCATGGAGTAGCTCAAATTAGTCGAATTATTGAGAAAAAAATCGGCGGAGTTTCTACTGCTTTCTATGAGCTGGCATTTTTGAATAAAGATGTAACGGTTTTGGTTCCAACAGAAAATGCAGATGTTGTGGGGCTCAGACGTTTAAGTTCCCACGAAAGTGTAGATAAAGTATTTTTTATACTGGCTCAACCTTCTTGCGTGGAGCATACATCAGAATTTTCTGTAAGTAGTTGGAATAAGCGTAACAAAGGATATCAGTTGAAATTAAGAACTGGAAGTCTGCAAGAGCTTTCAGAAATTTATAGGGATCTTCGCGCTATTGAAGATAGAAAGACCTTGTCGTTTGGGGAGAAACATCTCCTTCTTCAAGCGGAAGCTTTATTGGTAGAAGAGATTGCTCTTATTAATAATGAAGCGCAAGATTCTGTGATAGAAAAATTAAGGATGACTTATCAGAATGGTAAAGAGCTTAGATGAATAAGGATGACTTATCAGAATGGTAAAGAGCTTAGATGAATGTAGATAGCCGATTCTTTTTTGTACTTACAGGACCAACTGCAGTAGGGAAAACCGCTATTTCTAGTGAGTTTTTTAAGGATCAACTAACTGGCGAGCCATGCCTGTAAGGCACCATCTTTTTGATATCCTTGAAGACCCTGGGGATTACTCTGTAGCGTATTATCGTTAACTTGTAAGTTTATGCATGGAGGAGATATGGAGTCGAGGACATACACCCTTAGTGATAGGGGGATCGCTTTTTTATCTTAAAATGCTGTTCTTTGCTCCTCCCTCTTGTCTTCGCTCAGTCTCCGCCGAGGTTGAGGCTAGTGCTATTTGCTCCCGTTTTCATGGCGCAGAGCGTATAACTAAGCTCGGACAGGACTTAATCCCTGAATTTGATAGGCAGGCGGCGTGGGATCTTCTTAATTCATTAGATCCAAAAAGAGCACGGCAGCTGGAATCACCGAATGATACCTATCGTTTAAAACGAGCCCTTGAAATTTTAAAAGAAGGGGCTTTGCCATCTAGTTATAGACTCGAATATAAACCGTTGGGGCGCTTTAAGATTTTATTCCTAGCCCGTGAACGTGAAGAGCTTTATTCCAGAATAAATCATCGAGTTTCTGAGATGCTAACAGAGGGCTGGCTAAGAGAGGTACGTGGGTTGTCTGATAATTGGCGTGCGTTCTTGGAAAAAAAGAAATTGATAGGTTATAACGAACTATCATTATATTTAAAACAGAAGGAGAAGCAGGATTTTGATCTGCTTGTTGGAAAAATCCAGCAACGCACAAGGCATTATGCTAAGCGGCAAATAACTTTTTGGCGCATGTTGAAAAAAGAGTTACAAAGAGAGCTGTTGTGTACGGTTGGACCGGATTCGACCCAAGAGGCCATTTTAGAGGTTGACTTGACATTGTCTGCCCTTCCTCTATATATAAAACAGACGATTTTTGATGCATGTCGAGCACAGCAGGATTTAATCCAGGACTTAGTTCCTAAATAGGTAAATACCGGGGGCGGGTAGCGATGAGTGAACAGGAACATAAAAAAGGTGGAATTGAACTCTCCGAGAGAGAGTTGGCTCAGACCATAGTAATTGTGATTTTAGGAGTTTTTTTTGTCTTTTTAGCAGGCTACTTCTTAGGGAAGAGGCGCATGTGTGAAGAACTTGCGCAGGGAGATGAAGTTCGGTTTGAGGATAAAATTCATAGAGCGCTTACAAATTTAGCTAATCGTGCAGGCGAGCCTGCAGACGAAGAAGAAGATCAGGATTCAACCCTGAAAAATGAAGAAACTGCAAGCGTAACATCCAGCGAACAGGATTTAACCTCAAAAGCAGAGCCGTCTGCAGTGAAGGCTTACGCCCAATTATCTGGATATGCAAGTGAGGCTGCAGCAAAGGCGTATGCTGGGAAATTGCTCAAACGTGGTATAAAGACGTCGGTTATAGATAAAACCAGTAAGTCGGGACGAGGACGTCGCGTTACCTGGTATCAGGTAGTAACTGAAACTATGAATAAGTCGGATCTTGTTGAACTTGTTGAAGGCATAAAAAAGCGTGATAAGTTAAGCAATGTAAGTATAGTTGATATTTCTGAATAAACAGGATTAAATCTTCTTGATGAGGGTACCGTATATGTTATCGATGATGCGTAATTCTATGGGTAAGCGTGTTTATAAGGCAGTGTTATGGGTAACCCTCATTTCAATAGCTGGAACGACACTGGTTGCAGCACTTTTTAATAGAATCGGCGGACGTACTACCGGCGTTGCTGCAATTGTAAACGGATATAAAATAACGGATAGTGCTCTTCAAAGGAAAAAGCAAGATATTTCTGCTGAAATTAGTGAGATGCGTAAGCGGCTTGGTAGCTATGCGGATGTTTTTTTGAAGATGCGTGGTTTTTCTGGTAAGCCACAAGAAATGGCTATGCAAGAACTTGTGCAACAGAAACTTTTATTAAGTGCCAGCCATAATTCTGGTATTAAATATATATCTCCACAGTTTATAGCCGAAAAAATTAATGATGTGAACTTTGTTATGCAATATCTTTCTGACTTATTACCGCCACAGGTTTTTGGTGGAACAGGTCGTCTGGACAAGGGAGCGCTCCAGGCACATTTAAAGCATAGTGGTATCACAATAAAAGACTTTGAAGAACGGCTTGAAGAGACGATGACAGTTCTGGTCTTTAACTCATTATTTCCTAGTGCCATCTATTCTCCTGTGGTAAGTCAGACGATCAAAAAACTCAGAGACGAGAGTGAGAAATCATTTCTTTTAGTAACGCTGCCGCTTTCTGAATATATAATTCGTCAAAGTAAAGAGAAGATCTCTGATCAAGAATTGCAAAAGTTTTTCGAAGAGCAAAATAAAGCAACGCATGCCTATTGGAGTATTGAAAAAAGATCCGGGACCGTGTGGGCCTTTGATCCAAGTTCGTATGGGCTTTCTGTAACGGAACCTGAATTAAGACGTTATTATTCTCAACATTTACAAGATTTTGAGAAAAAACCGTTTGATTCCGTAAAAGCAAAAGTTGAAGAAATAGTTTTGCTTGAAAAATTCCAGCGACGTTTTGCAACAGAAGCTAAGCATATTTTACAAGGAAGAACCGGGGGCGAAGAAGGCTTAAAGAATTTTGAAGAGTTTGTTCAAAAACATAAAGCAACAAAGCGTACCTTAGTTGATATTACACGAAAATCATTTGAGCAAAATAAAGATCCACTTGCAGCAGCACTATTTGAGATTTTACATGATGGGCAATCTCAATCGTTGATCCATGAAGGTAAAGGGGTGTTAGTACAATTAGATTTAATTATTCCTTCAACGGTTCGTTCCTTCCAAGATGTAAAAACGCAGGTGCAAGAAGATTTTGTAAAAGAGAAAGCAAAAAAACAACTTGCAGAAGATTTGCAAAAATTGATTACAATAGCAGCAACGGCAGACTTTGAAAAACAGGCTCGGGATATTCAAGGATCTTCAGTGCGCATGATAAAAGGCTTATCACCTAATTCGGATCAGTGGAAAAGCTTTGAAAAAGAGGGGCTTCCTGTTAAGCGTATGAAGAGAATGATTCATCCAGGATATGCTGTAAAACAACTTCCTTCAATAGGGAAAGAGCAAGGATTCAGACTTTTCCAGATGATTTTGAATTTGTCGGTTCGATTTCAGAAGTAAGAAAACAATTAGGAACCCCCGCTTAATTGAAAATTTATGCCAGACGATAACACCAAACAAATCGTCCAACAGGTCGCCGCCCAAGT
>CAYRPI010000037.1:6743-12483 GCA_964426225.1 uncultured Candidatus Babeliaceae bacterium
TTGTATTAAAAGAGATTAACGTTTCTTCCAAAAGCAATGAAGTAGCGCAAAGCAGCCGTTTCCCATCTGAGGATTTTCAGCTGAACCTCCAGCTTTTTTCAGCAGGATTCATTGCGTCTTTAAACCATTCTGCTACAATTAAATACTATGATAAGGTACAACGGCATGAACCCCTTTATTACGAAGAGTAAAACGTGTCAGAGAAACAGAAACAGGTAGAAGTGAATAGCGCACGTCACCAAGCATTAGAGGCGGTTTTCGCCCAAATAGACAAACAATATGGAAAAGGCTCAATAATGTTATTGGGTCAGACGCCATCTGTGTTAACAGATGCTATCTCTACTGGCTCTATTCTAGTAGACATGGCTCTTGGAACCGGAGGATTTGCGCGTGGCCGCATTGTAGAAATTTATGGGCCTGAAGCAGGTGGTAAGACAACTTTGGCGCTACAAGTTATAGCACAAGCGCAAGCTACGGGTGGAACTTGTGCCTTTATTGATGCAGAGCATGCTTTAGATCCTAATTATGCGCGTTCCTTGGGTATTGATATTGATGCTTTGCTCATTTCGCAGCCTGATTATGGCGAACAGGGTCTCGATATTGCTGAAATGCTTATACGATCCGGAGCGATTGATGTTATTGTTGTCGATTCGGTAGCAGCGTTGGTTCCTAAGACTGAGCTTGATGGAGATATGGGAGACCAGCATGTTGGATTGCAAGCGCGTCTAATGTCGCAAGCATTGCGTAAGCTTACTCCTGTAGTCCATAAATCTAAAACAGTTTTGATATTTATTAATCAAGTTCGTCAGAACATAAGTGCTATGGCTTTTGCGCCAAAAGAGGTAACAACCGGTGGAAAGGCATTAAAGTTCTATGCGTCTCTTAGGTTAGAAGTGCGTCGAATTGAGTCTATTAAAAGCAAAGATGGTTCGGACCGTGGAAATCGCGTTCAGATCAAAATTGCAAAGAATAAGTTAGCGCCTCCTTTTAAGGTTGCAGTTGTGGACTTAATTTTTGGTCATGGCATCAGCCGAGAGTTTGACCTCTTGGATGCAGCCCTTCAAACTAAAATAGTTTCTCAATCGGGTGCATGGTTTGCTTTTAATGGCGAAAAAATTGGTCAAGGGCGTGAAGCAACAGGATTGTTTTTAAAAGAAAATCCTGAAGTTGCAGCGCGTATACGCGCTGCAGTACTCAATGCGTTTGCGCGTGGAGAGGTAAAACAGGATTCAATCCTAAAAATTGATAGTTCTAATAAAGGTTCAGAATGATAGGACGGCAAAAAAAGGACGTTCCTTTAGCAAATGAGCGAATTAAATTCGAAAAATTACAGATTATCTCACAAGATGGTGAAAATCAGGGTATTTTGAATCGTCGCGAGGCTTTGCAAATGGCTCAGGATGCACGGCTTGACTTAGTGGTGATTGCAGAGCGTGGCAGCGAAGGTTTTCCTGTAGCCAAGCTTATGGATTTGGGCAAGTTACAGTATGAACGCAAAAAACAGCAAGCTGAAGCTAAGAAAAAGCAGCATGTTGTGCAGATTAAAGAGATAAAACTGCGCCCTAAAATTGCTGAGCATGATTTTCAGACTAAGATGAATCAAGCTATACGTTTTCTGCAAGATGGAAAACATCTCAAGGTAACTCTCTTTTTTCGTGGTCGTGAAATAGCGATGAAAGATGAGCATGGGAACAGTTTGTTTGAACGTGTTTTTAAAACTTTAACAAGCGCAGATATGGGCGGGAAGACTGTGGTTCAAGAGAGTGAAACGCAGGCCGGAAGTCTTTGGACGCGTGTGTTTGTAGTAAAAAAGTAGGATAAGAAGATGGCTACAAAGGCAAAAACGCACTCCGGTGCGAGTAAGCGATTTGAAAAACTAAAAAATGGACGAGTGAAGTTTTCACGCGGATATCGCAGACATTTATTGACCGGTAAAACCGCTAAACGCAAACGTCAATTGCGTGGTGGGGGCTACATAAATAGTTGCGATATTAAGCATGTTGTGTCCCTTCTCGGATAGTGATAAGGTTTGATTAAGATTAAATCTCTCAGGATTTAATCTTGAAAATTGATAACTAAGTATAAAACGTTATAAAAACAAGGGAGTCACAATGACACGGGTAAAGCGTGGTATTGTAACAAAGAAACGGCATAAAAGACTGTTAAAGCAGACTAAGGGTTTTTGGGGACAACGCAAAAACATTTTTAGACGTGCCAAAGAAACATTGTTACGCGCAATGGCATATGCATTCCGTAGCCGCAAACTAAAAAAACGTGACATGCGTGGATTATTTATATCTCGTATTAGCGCAGCAACTGAAATGCGTGGCTCAAAATATAGTCTTTTTATGCATGGCTTGAAATTAGCTAATGTGCAGCTTAACAGAAAAATGTTGAGTCAAATTGCTATTTTTGATGCTCCTGCATTTGATCAGTTGGTAGGTATGGTAAAAAAATAGGCATGCGCTTGACATACACGTCTTCTTCTTATTAAGATCAGCAACGTTACTACAGGATTAAACCTCGATTTAATCCTGTATTTGGATAAGACGTTTAACTGATAAAAGGAGAGGAAAGCTGTGGAAGTTCTACGTATTCTTGAAGAAAAAATTGCTCAGTTAATTCAGAGCAAAAAGTTAGATTTAGAGATTATTGAGCAGCTTAAGAATGAACGGTTAACACTGCAAGAAGGGAATAAGCGCCTTTCTAGTGAAATTCTTCGACTTGAAGAAGCCCTTCTTACTCATACAAGAAATAGTAAAGAGCTTGATGAAGAGCGCGAAATGACTAAAATGACGGTTGATGAGTTGATTCAAAACATCGATGTTCTTTTGGAGAAAGAGCTGCAACCATGACGCGTGAGGTTGAATATTTTAACGTTACGGTTTTTGGGGAATCTTTAACTCTTGCGAGTGATGAGGGTGCACCAGCGGTTGAAGAGCTTGTGCGACGAGTTGATTTTTTGATGCAGCAGACTGCTCATAAGATGAGACATCCAGACGAAAAAAAAGTGGCTATACTTACCGCGCTAAAGTTAGCGCGGGAGGTTGCCTCATTAGAGGCGGTAGCTAATTTTAAGCAACAACATGAGACTAAACTCATTAATTTGATCGAACGTGAACTAGCCATGCATTCTTAAAAAGATCCTGCTATGATCTAAATCTTTCTTAAGAATACCGTTCCTTCCCCAGGATCAAATCCTGCCCGTATGCATTTTAAAATCGAATTGGGGGAACAATGGTATTGTTACTCTTTGGAGGAATAGGCCTCTGTATTCTTGGGGTTGCGCTTATTGTTATTGCAATGAATAAATCAGCTAAGGTGCAGCAGCTTTTACATGAAGCAGAGCTTGAACGTTCTGTTGCAGCTAAAGAGATGGCTGCAGAGCGTAAAGAAGCTACGTTTAAATTAAAAGATGAGCTTCATAAAAAACGCATTGAATTTAAAAATGAACTTAAGCGAGAGCAGATTGAAGTTGAGAGACTTCAAGCAAAACTTTTGGCTCAAAAAGAGTCTTTTGATGAAAAAGAAAAATGGCTGAGTGCTGCTAAAAATGAAACACAGCAAAAAGAGCGTGAGCTTAACCGTTTTTCTGATCAATTACGGTTGAGTCAGGAAAAGATAAAAGTGACTCAGGCTGAGCTTACAACTAGACTTGAAAAAATTGCTTATATGACGCAGGAAGAGGCGCGAAATACGTTATTCGAAACTCTTGAATCAGAGGTTCGACATTCCAGTGAAAAGTGGCTCCAAAAAGTAGAAGATGATACGCGTAGCAATGCGCGCGAAAAAGCTTCTAGTATAGTAATAGATGTTATGCAACGGTATGCATCGGAATATGTTTCTGGTAATGCGTCGTGCATAGTCTCTTTACCTAACGATGATATGAAAGGTCGTATTATCGGTAAAGAAGGACGCAACATTAAGGTACTCGAAATGACAACAGGTGTTGATATTATTATTGATGATACACCAGAAATTATTACCGTATCTGGTTTTAATCCTATTCGACGTGAAGTCGCACGACGTAGTCTTGAACGGCTTATCCAAGATGGGCGTATAAATCCTACCCGCATTGAAGAGACTGTTGCTGCTATGGAACTTGAGGTTGAAGAGATTATCAAAGAAAAAGGTAAATCTGCTATTGTTAAACTTAATATGCATACTATGGCCCCTGAGATTGTCTCCTTATTGGGGCAATTACATTTTAGGACTAGTTTCTCTCAGGATGTGTTAGCGCATAGTGTAGAAGTTGCACTTATGGCGCGCATGTTGGCTGAGGAATTGGGGCTACCGCGACCTGACCTTGCGGCTCGTGCGGGATTACTACACGATATTGGGAAAGCGGTCTCTTCGGAACATGAAGGTCCTCATGCCCAAGTAGGTGCAGATGTAGCTCGTCGGTGTGGAGAAGATCCTATTGTCGTTAATGCTATTGCGGCACATCATGAAGAAGTGCCTTTTAAGAGTGTTTATGACCCTTTAATTTTGATTGCAGATACTATTTCTGCCGCACGTCCGGGAGCTCGTCGTGAAACTCTATCCGCTTATATAAAACGCTTAGAAAAACTTGAAGCCATAGCCGCAGAGTTTTCGGGTGTAAAGCGTGCCTATGCATTACAAGCAGGCCGTGAAATACGTATAGTGGTAGAAGAGGATATTCTCGGAGATCAAGAGGCTATGCAGCTCGCTCGTGATATCGCTCGCAAAGTAGAGGAAGAAGTTAATTTCCCCGGTCAGATTAAGATAAATGTTATTCGAGAAAAACGCGCAGTTGAATACGCTAAATAAGGTTGCTTTGTGAAGGCGATAAGGATTCTTTGCTTTGGGGATGTAGTTGGAGTAGTAGGGTGTGCCCTTTTTCAAAAATATGCACATCGCCTCAAACAGGATTACAAAGCACAATTGGTAATTGTAAATGGTGAGAATGCCGTATCTAACGGGAGAGGCATCTCTTCAAAAATAGTGGCGTCGCTAAAACATTGTGGCGCTGATATTATAACGGGTGGAAATCATATTTTCCAACAACGTGATATCCACCCGTATCTTGCAGAACATACCGATCTTCTACGGCCTGCAAATTTTCCTGCAGGATGTCCTGGTCGTGGTGTAGGCTTTATACAATTTGAGGATATTAAGGTAGCCGTTATTAATTTGCAAGGACGTGTTTTTATGTCCCAGCATCTTGATTGTCCGTTTCGGACTCTTGAATCTGCTTTAAGTTATACACGATTTCAGACTCCTTTGACTATCGTTGATTTTCATGCCGAAGCATCCGCAGAAAAGATGGGATTAGCGTTAGCGTTTGAGGGGCAGGTAAGTGCAGTTGTGGGTACACATACGCATGTGCAGACTGCTGATGAGCGTATCTTGCCTAAAGGGACCGCTTTTATTACCGATCTTGGTATGGCGGGTGCGCTCAATTCCATGATAGGCATGAAAAAAGAAGCCCCTCTTCACCAACTTTTAACGCAAATGCCTAGTAAGTTTGAAGTGGATACACAAAGTCCTTTTGTTATTTCAGGTCTTATGATCGAAGTTGATGTTGCAACCGGAAAAACGGTCAATCTTGAGCGTTTTAGAGTAATTGATGAAGAGCTTGTTTTTGGCGCAGAACAAAAGAGTGCGGGTGGCGAACATGACTTGCGCAGATCTTGGGGTGAGTAGAAAAAACTTTTATTACTTAATGCTCTTTCTGTTCCAATTGTCAAACGTAATAAGGGGCAGATAACAATTCTTT
>CAYRPI010000038.1:0-12422 GCA_964426225.1 uncultured Candidatus Babeliaceae bacterium
GATTTGGGATTGGATGGGCATGAAATATAAAAATGCAAAGCCTTGTTTTTCCAAATCCTTTTCAAAGGAACAGTGCATTTCCACACAATTTACTGCAAATGAAAGATATCTTATTGTCTGGACAAAAAACCATAACAATGACGACAGAATCATGGTATTTGATTGGAACGATGAAAAAACCGAAATAAAAACTCTCCCATTTAAAGGTATTAAGAATACCGTAAAGATTGTAACCCCTGATATAAAGGACAGCAAGCTTGTCTATATCGCCACACTTAAAAAAAATATTGTTTGGAACTGGGAGACGGGTGAATTAAAAACATTTCCCAATTTGCTGAAAGGGGATTTGTACAATACAATTTCAGCATTTAATTCTGCTAGAAATACTGTTGCAATTGCTGACGGGAAAACGGTTAAATTGTACCAGCTTCAGGGCTCTATCAAAGCACAGCAACTTCCTGAAACTGAAAAACAACATTCAGGCTCAATTGCAAAGGATATATCCTATGAGTTACCACAAACCATAAAAAATTTTGAAGATTGGATGAGTTATCCGCTAACCAAGGAAAAAGTAACTAATCTCTTTACTTATTCAACAAATAACACCAAGATCCCTGAAATGCTTAAGTTAGTTGATGAATTAGGGAGCTATACAAAAGACAATGCGGCTTTAGGGCCCATTAACCAAGCGTATGAAAGGCAAATAAACGGGGAATTTAAAATCGATTCCCTTTTGCCAGTAATCCGAAGAGGCGGAATAGAGTTAGCTCTTTTTGAGTCGAAAGCCCCAGTGAAATTCAGTGATTCTTATTTAGCGTACTGGTTTTATGAGCCAATAAAAGAACAAACTTCTGGAGGCGTTTCACCAAAAAATGCTCGCATAGCCTCAGAAGAAATAAGTGGCCAGCTTGGTTTGAACAAGTGGGATGCTTTAACTCTTGGGTCAACCGTTCAATTAAACCTTAATAGCTCGGATAGCTCGTCAAAAATGTTAGAAAAATCGTCATTTGAAAAATGGGATCCCAAGGTTTTCTTGGCCCACTTTTACAAAATACATTTAATGCCTAAACCAGAAAACGTTTTAAAGACCGTGTATGCGATTTTTAAGGCATTTGCAGAGGGTAATCTTGGTAAATATGTGGGAACTGCAAAAATTTGTATTACGTTTGCACCCATAAACAAAGATACCCAGAAAATGCCAGTCATTGTACTTTATGTTATTCCTTCGGCAGATGAAAAAGACTTTAAAGGGAATGCTCAAGATGCATTGAACGAAGTGCTTAAGGTCACTAAACCCGAATGGGGAAGTGGAATTGCGCCGCGTGGAAATGAGAAAATTAATGATCTGATTTTCTATGCACAGGGTGAGGGTACCTATAAACAAAAATATTCAACAGGCGTTGATAAGGTTTTTACAAAAAACCTTGCTTTATACAAGCCTGAATGGGTTAACCCTGATGATAAAACACTCGATTTCACGCTGAAAGGTGCGTAATAGAACGAATCGTATAAGCTTAAAATCGAAAAAAATAGAAACAAAAGGATATTCTCTACATAGGACTTTGCCCTGAAGTAACAAGCTTGTTACTTCAGGGCAAAGTCCTATATAGTAAAAAAATAGGTTGAGGAGCTGTTTTAAGGTGGGAGGAGTTAAGACCGGTGATTTAGACTACCGAGTTGTTGGCGCGATCATTAAAAGCCAGAGCCATAGCAGAAGGCAAGTGATTTTAATGTGAGGGGGAAATAATAGATGCATTCTACTAGGACACTTTTTAATGTCCTACCTTGTCCTAGTAGATGTCCTAGTAGCGGATGTTGCTTGCTAGAAGTGGTATTCTAAGCGGGGTTAATGTTGGGTTGTGTAATAAGCGTATTCAACTAGGACGCTTTTTGGCTTGACGTCCAGTCGTGTCCTAGTTATAGTCCTAGGAGTGGATATCATTAACTAGAGGACGTTTTATGATAGAAAATTTACTTGCGAGAGAAGAAGGTAAAACTCTTGAATTCAAAGAAAATGCAAAATCATTACCTGGGATCATTAAAACAGTTATAGCTTTTGCCAATACTGCAGGCGGGATTATTATTATTGGAGTGGAAGATAAAACTAAAAAAATAGTTGGAGTGATCGATCCTCTTGAGGATGAATCTCGTATTATTAATGCACTATCAGAATCTGTAGCGCCACAATTTATACCAAATATAGAAATACAGTCATATCGTAAGAAAACGTTGATTTTAATTCATGTTCCTTATGCCGTTGGGCCCTACCACTTTAAAAAAGAGGGTAAAAGTACGGTATATGTGAGGTTTGGATCAAGTAATCGAATTGCAGATTTAGATACCATTTTAAATATAAAGGCACTTTCGCAAAACATTACATTTGACGAAAGGCCTTGTAGTTTGGCTCCAAAAAATGGATTGGACTGGAAGTGTGTGGAAGAAGTTTTTGCTGCTGAAAATAAAGAGATTACGGAAAATAAAGCCAAAAGCATGGGTATGCTAACTACACTTTCGGGTGCAGATCATCCAACTAATGGGGGCATGCTACTTTTTGGAATTAATCGTTTGCAATTTTTCCCAGACGCTCTTATTCGTTGTGTTAGATTTACTGGCAGTGCTCGCACTTATAGTAGTGATCATAGAGATATTGATAAGCACCTTCCTTCCGCTATCAATGAGGTTTTGGATTTTATAGCTAAAAATACATTTACTTCAACAAAAATAGGACCTAAAAAAAGGGTAAATATACCACAATATCCAGAGGTAGCTATCAGAGAAGCTGTCATTAATGCACTTGTGCATACGGATTATTCAATTAAAGGATCATCGATAATTATTGCAATTTTTGATGATCGTATAGAAATAACAAATCCTGGTGGGATGGCGTATGGATTAAGCTTAGAGGATGCACTTGCCGGCTCATCGCGTTCGCGCAATCGCGTTATTGTCAGAGTCTTCCATTTTCTTGGGCTTGTTGAACAGTGGGGGTCTGGGTTGCAGAAAATTATAGAATCTTGTATTGAAAAAGGACTTAATCCGCCAAAATTTGAAGAAATGAGCTCGCAATTCAGAGTTACGATTTATTCGGCCAAAGCACAAAAAATAACTATCGAACCATGGCAAAAAAAATTTTTTGAGCATGTAAATTCTATTGGCGGAATTAGTGCTAAGGATGCGGCGGATTTCTGGAAGATTGATATACGTAGTGCCAGAAGACGACTTAAAAAGTTTATTGATGAAGGATTACTGGTAAAAGTAGGTATTTCAAAAAATGATCCCTATAGCAAGTATGTTGCATGTTCAAGTTTGAGAAGCCAGAATACATGAGATTACGGGTTGTGGGGGGTAGCAGGTTTTTCATACTAGGACACTTTTTAATGTCCTACCTTGTCCTAGTAGATGTCCTAGTGGCGAATATGGCTTCTGGTAAGCAATATTCGAGGGTGAAATTTTCTTTTTTGCTAAAAGAGACTGCAGGAGCGTTGTTAAAGTGTATAGATTTTAAAACACAAGGGAATGATCCATGTATTCGTGGAATCTTGAATCAACCGTGGGGTATTATAAGTCCCCTCTTGGATTAATAGAATTAAGGGGAACTGAAGATGCTATCATATCGCTATCCTTTATGGATGATGGGAATGATGTTTTGCAGAGTGTTCCATCAGCATGTGTGCAAAAGGGTCTGCGACAGCTGGATGAGTATTTCAAGGGAGCGCGAAGAACCTTTGATCTTAATCTGGATCCTGCTAACACCGAGTTTTTAACACGTGCATGGGATGTGGCGTTGACTATTCCTTTTGGCAAGACAGTTTCATATGCTTCTTTAGCGCGATTAGTTGGCAATCCTCGTGCATGCCGTGCGGTTGCTGCCGCTATGGCCTATAATAGAATTCCCATTATTATTCCATGCCATCGGATTATTGCAAGCGATGGCAGTTTGGGTGGGTATAAGGGGGAGGTATGGCGCAAGAAATGGTTGTTGGCGCATGAGCGAGTGCATGTTGTTGGTTAAAGGTAAAGAGAGTTTGGTGTTGGAGGGGAAGACTAGGAGTAAGATGGTGATGCAAGCAATAAGTCGTACGGGTAGAGGGGTAGTTTTGGGCCTAGGCCTTCTGGCTTTGGTTTCACAGTGGGGTATAAATGGAAAAGCGGAGAGCGGGGTTTTCACTTCAGTTCTTCCCTCAGGATGGTATGAACAGACACAAGCAGGTTTGGTTCATCAGATTGCGGAAAATTTTGATATAGCGTCCACATTTTTTGATGTAGCAGTTGATGCGAATTCAATTCGAGTGATAATTGCTCCTCATGCGGGGTATGGTTATTCGGGCATTGCAGCAGCGTCTGTCTATCGGCTTCTTTTTTCCGGTTTAAAGTCTGCTTCCAGGATTAAATCCTGTAAAAATACGCATATAAAGCGGGTAATTGTCTTGGCTCCGAGCCACCATGTAGCCTTTAAAGGGTTAGCGGTTCCTGATTTTGCCATTTACAGGACGGTGTTAGGGGATATTCCTGTAGACCAGCTGGCTATCGATGCTCTTAAGTGTACGCAAAAAGCTTCGGGAGCAACCCCTATTTTTAAGGTGGTGGAAGGTGTTTATGCGCAGGAACATTCTCTTGAAGTTCAGTTGCCTTTCTTGCAGACTACCGTCGCGGATTTTAAATTAGTACCTCTTATTGTAGGTGATCTACCAGGTGAAATGGTGAATGAGGTTGCTACAGTAATGCGCAGTATTATCGATTCAACAACTCTGTTAGTTATAAGTTCTGATTTTGTGCATCAGGGACCTAATTATGGGTATCAACCTTTTATTAGGAATGTTCTTGATCAGGTACGGCAGTTTGATTCTCAGGTAGTACGTGCAGTGGTTGAGGGTTCTTTGAAAAAGTTCACGGATGTTTTGGAAAAAACGGGGGCAACGGTTTGCGGGCGAGAACCGCTTCGTATTTTCTTGGCGTTGCGTGAAAGTGGAGCTTTTGGGATGTTAGAATCGCGGTTTGCGTGTTACTATACCTCTCTTCAGCGTGAAAAGACACATCGAGGAAAGGCTCAGCGCTTTAATATAGAGGTGCTTATGGGAGATTGTTCGGATGCCGAAGCTCAAAACAGTGTAAGTTATGTGGGCATGCTTTTTACAACACAAAGACGCGCAATGCTGCCGCTTATTGATCGTTTAACTGCCTACGAAAAGCGTGCGCTTTTAAAACTTGCGCGTGAGACGATTAAGAATGAATTTGCAGGTAAAGGCACAAAAAGGGCAGATGATTTGCTGTTGCCTATTGCAAGTGAGGGACTTTTAATGTCGGCAGGAGCTTTTGTGACATTGACTAAGGCGGGAAATCTGCGAGGGTGCATTGGTCGCATTACAACTGATGATCCTCTCTATTTAACGGTCCAGAAGATGAGCCATGAAGCGGCTTTTTCTGATAGTCGTTTTTCACCGGTGAGTGCGGATGAGTTACCTAATCTTGTAATTGATATTTCGGTTTTAGAGAAACCGGTTAACGTCTCTGGGTGGAAAGATATTACAATTGGAAAGCATGGCATAATCCTAAAAGAAGGACGTGCAACGGCTGTATTTTTGCCACAGGTTGCTATAGAGCAGGGATGGAATTTAGAAACAACTCTGCAGCATTTATCCATTAAAGCAGGCCTTGATCGGGATGCATGGAAAACTGCAACCTTTCAGGTTTTTGAGGGGTGTGAGTTTAAGGAGTAAGATGGCGCGGTTTTTAGAAGAATGGAGGGAAATGGAGGGAAATGGAGGGGAGATGGAGGGAGATGGAGATATGCCAAAGTAAAGGGGTGTGATGTTGAGTTTGTTTAACCAGCACAAAACTTCTGGTATACTAAGGTTATGATTTATTATGTAACGAAAAAAGTGGTGGGGGGGGTTCATTTTCTCAGGATTAAATCCTGTCTCAAAGTTAAAATTTGCTGTATTTCGGGTGAATTGGATTAGTTGCTAAGTATAGAAAGGTCGGGGGGCCATGGTATTAGGTAAAAAGCGGCAAGCGGCCGTATTTGTTTTTTATTGTAATGTGCGTTATATCGAAAGGACGTATAAACGAAAATAGTTATATGAAAGATGTTTTGAAAGTAGTGGGTAAGGGTAGTCAGGAGTTGGTGATTTTTGATCTTGATAAAACCTCCTTTGAAGTACTTGCCGAAGAGGCTACAGAGTCGTGGTTTTTTTCAAACCTTAAGGCTTTGATGCGTGAAGGGTACAGTGAGCAGTCCGCCAAGGCGATGCTTTTGCCTTTAATTGAAGAAGCGCAGTGTAAAGCAATGGTTCGACTTGTGGATCCTTGTTTTATCGAAGTTATGCGGGAACTGCGGGCGCGAAAGGTTCGTGTTATAGCCTTAACCGCACGCACAGGTAAAATGCTTGCTCGGGCGACATTTCGTCAGTTGCGTGATGTAGGAATCTCTTTTGATCAACCTCTGTGTACGGATACGAGTGTACAAGACTTGTGGCAGGTTGGCTGTGAATTTCCTGAGCTCTGCGAGGATGTTTTCTATCAAGATGGCGTTCTCTTTGTGGATGGGAAAGATAAGGGGCTTGTTTTAGAGCTTTTTTTCCAAAAGATTGGGTACTGCCCTGGGCATATAGTCTTTGTGGATGATTCGATTAATAATGTTAAGGCGGTTCAAAAGATGGCCGAGCGCCTTAAGATTGCCTTTGATGGGTTTCATTTTACTCATGTTGATGATAGGTTGGCGGCAGCGGCTATACAGGTGCCTTATGATCAGCATTTTTCAGGATTAAATTCTGTAGAGACGTGTTCCGCTTTCAGGATTAAATCTAGAGCTTAGAAAGATTTTAATGTTCAAAAATAAGTGGCCATGGCTTGGTTATATTCTCGTCTTCTTGGGGATGCTTTTTGTCTGGGTTTTATGGGGAGTGGCAATGCACTTCCTCTTGAGTTTTAGCTGGGCCAGTCTGGCTTTTCTCTTTTCTATATTTTTATTTTTTTGTCTTATTGCAGTGCTGCGGGATGCCAGTTAATTGGCTTTCCAGGACCTAATCTTGTTTTGTTTTTAGTAGTTAAATGGATTAGCGGTTAATATTGCTTTTGTGTAATGGAAATTGCTACGGTGGGCTTAAAATAAGTAAGGTTTTATGGGATTAGATTCTGTTAGTATGAGCAAAATAGATAAAAAGGATGAGCGCATGAAAATGTGGTTTAAGAGGATCTGTTCTTTTGGATGGGGCTTATTTAGCGTAATAGAACTGGGTGCGGGGTTTAGTCCTGTATTACTTCAGAATGGAAAAGTTAAAGTCGAGACTGTAGATAAAAAACTATATGTGGATGGATTTTTTGTTCTTCCCGTTCTTCCTGCATATCCTGGGGCCAGGCGTGCGACTTTTGCTCGACTCCCTTTATTATTAGATAAAAATGATGATTTGTTTGATTATGATGGGTTTTCTTCGTCAGAAAAAATAACAAAGAATTCTGAATTTTCTGAACCTGTGGAAAATCCAAAAATTGGTTTGACCAAAAATCAGAAGAATGATTTTAAAGATAATCTTTTGAAAACGAAAGTCTGGCGAGAAGAGGATATTAAGGCAAAGCGTCTTTTTAGGTTGGACTGTTTCTATGAGGTTATGGGCGTTTATGAAATTGAATTTCGCAACTGGGACCTTAAATTGGAGCCTGACTGGAAAAGGTACCCGCCGCTTGAGGCTTTGAGAAAGACTTTAGATGGATTTGTTGAATTATCCAAGGGCGGAAATTTGGCTTTTGGACGTAATGCGCTGTGTGGATCTCGTTTTGAGGCCGCTACTGTTAAGGATTTAAAGCAAGCAGTTGATGGGGGAAGAAAAACTTTCATACGTCCTGGAGAAGGTTTTTTTGAACTGGTGGATGGCTACGCAATAAAAAGTGCGCAGAGTTTTGAAGAGGCGCTTAAATTGACGGATATTGCCTACTTGCAAGAGCATTATCCGGGTGCGGTTTTTCAGATTGCCTCTACGTTTAGTACGTTGGAAGGTGGGATGGGGAAGGGTACATCTAACTATGGGAAGCTTTTGGAGACGATGCAGCATACTCCTACGCAGGGAGAGAGTGCTGCATTGGCGACTATGGGGGCTGCGATTATTCGTAAGTACTGTTTACCGCCGATTAATCTCTTAGAAAATTTGGCTGCTGTTGTTATGAATAAAAGCAGAGAACATGCGGGATTAGTTTGGAAGATTAAAAAAGAGCTTATTGCCGGGGATGTGGATAAAATTAAAGTAGGTCTTCATGCGGATGTGGTGGTAACGAGTGGTTACTATGGCTGTTATTCGCAGAAGTTAACGGGAGCTTTTTCAAAAGATTCTCTACTTGCTGTTGAACGTATAAAATTCTTAGAGGATCGTTTGATTGTAAGTAAAGGGCGTGAACCCTTCTTTATTTTTAATAGCCGTATCGATTTAAGCGATCCGAAGAAATTAATTCGTGTTGATCAGGTCTTCACTTCGGCATTAAAGGTTAATGAGAAGAATGCATTTAAACGTGGTCTTACAGAAAACAATGCTAGGATAATTCTTGAGGCGGCCTACAAGGGAACCATGTATGCGGCTGCAATGCGAGCGATTGAGAAGAGGAATGCGGGTACACTGGTAGGGCGGCAGAAAGTATTTTTGACGGCTATGGGTGCGGGGGCCTTTGGCAATGAGGTTGCATGGATTGTTGATATTCTTAAACAGCCGTGGTTTGAAGAGCTTATAAAAGAGTTTGGACTTGAGGTTTATCTAGTTGTTTATCCAAGTACACGTGACGATAGACAGATGGCTCTGAAGGATCTTAAGTTGCTGCGAGATTTAGCTGCCCAATTGCCGCAGCGGAAGGATGATGCTTTAGGAAAATTGGCGCGGTCACTTCGGGCTATTGCACAAGGGTAATGGAGAAAATAAAAAAATAGTGGGGAAGGATAACTCAAGTATGAGCGGTTTTAATGGCAATGAAATATCCGCACTAATTGGTCAGGCTTTGAAGCAAACAGTTCTTATCGATGGTAAAACTTTGCGGGTGGCGGTTTATGGAATTTTTGTAAAGGAGGGGCGGGTCCTGATGACGTATACTTGCTCCGGTTCAAAGTTTATTTACAATTTCCCGGGTGGCAGTATCGAACTTGGTGATTTGAGCTTGCAAGATGCTCTGTGCCGTGAATGTAAGGAAGAGTTGCACTGTGCTGTTACGGTTAAAGAACAGCTTTTTATCTCTCAGCGGCTGCACTATCATGATGATTTTCCAAATTCCTGTGGGCTTAATGTTTATTTTTGTATTGAAGTACAAGATAAAGGTCCAGATGATGGACTTGAAATTTTACAAGCAGGGGCCGAGGTTGATCATATTGCATGGTTTGAGGTTAGTAAATTACCGTTTGAGCAGATGCGTTTGAGTGATAAAGAATTTGCGGAGTCTTATTTTTTGAGATAGCTGAATTCTGCGCGTCAAAATTGCGTTTGGATGAGTAGATATTTTGTTGAGTAGTTTGATAGAGCTTTCTATCCTTTGTGTGGACAGAAAGCTCCATTTTGTTTTCAAGATTAAATTGGTTCAGCGTCTACTATGAAAGAGCCTTATTAAACGTTCTATAACCCCACCAGAATGTTGCACAGGCAATGAGCGTAAGAATGAAAATTCCCTGCCCAACTACGGGGTCAGAAATGTTGCCTGTAAAAATGGTGCGCAATGCATCTACTGCATACGTAAGGGGGTTAAAATTGCTCATATTTTTTAACCAGGTTGGGGCAAAGATGAGCGGAAGTAAAACACCCGAGAGAAGAAGCATAGGTTGTGAAAAGAAGTTGATCAAAGGCGCAAGCGCATCTTCTGATTTGAGTAATAGCGCTATGGTATAAGAGAATGGTGCTACGCCTAAACATATAAGCGTTACTACAAGCATTGCAAGAGCCATATGCCCTATATTGAACTGAAATCCAAAGGGGATTGCTACAAGAATAAGTACAATGGATTGGATAACCAATACAATGCTATCACGAAGAGTTTTTGCAAGAAGTAGAGCCATTCGACTCATAGGTGTTACGCGTAATCGTTCAATTATTCCAGAACGTAATTCATCAACCATTCCAAACCCGACATATGCGGTTCCAAAGAATGCCATCATAGCAACTAAACCGGGAAGAAATGCATTAATGGTAAAGCTTTGAGCATGAGGGCTACTTTCAGCCATGTTTTTCAATAGCGGAGCGTATAAAAAGAGGTAGCAGAGAGGCTGGAAAAGCATAACAAAAATCCAGACAGGCTGTTTAATTGTTTCTTTGCAGTAGTGACTAAAAAGAATAGAGGTGTCGCGAATAAGTGCCATTTTTAAACCTTAATTAGTAAGATAAGTAACATGCTGATTTCAGGAGAACTCCTGTTCCAGGATAATTCTTGTGAAATATTATGCGTCTCGCAATGAATGACCAGTTGCATTCATAAACACATCATTGAGTGTCGGACGTGTTAGTGCAACGGTTGTGAAGCGCAGGTTGTGAGTATGCAGACTGGTTACAATCTGTGCAAGCGCATCTTCTCCAGAATCGACATGCATAATAATAGTGTTATCTTCGGCCTGTATTTTTTTAATATAGGATGTTTTTTCGAGAAGCTGCAATGCTTTTTCTTGGTCGATTTTATCTTCGATCCCAATAGTAATAATATCGCCGGCGATCTCTTTTTTCAGCGCGGTTGGCGTACTATCACGTATTATTGATCCTTGATCAATAATAGCAATGCGGTCGCAGAGGGCATCTGCTTCTTCAAGGTAATGCGTTGTAAGAAATATGGTCATATTATTATGAGCTCTTAAGCTTTTTAACAAACTCCAGAGGTAAGAGCGAGATTGAGGATCGAGTCCAGTGGTGGGTTCATCCAGGAACAAAAGTGATGGAGAATGAATCATGCCCATGGCAATATCAACTCGTCTAACTTGTCCACCAGAGTAGGTCTCAACGGCACGATCGCAACAAGCTTTTAAATCAAGTTGCTCGATTAGTTCTGCAGCCCGTTCTGATGCAGCCTGCTTACACATGCCATACAGACGGCCTTGGAGGATGATATTTTCACGCGCTGTTATGGATCTATAACATCCACCCTTTTGGCTTACATAGCCTATGCTTTTACGGATTTCGTCAGGATTTTTAGCAAGATCATAGCCTGCTATTGTAGCAGAGCCTTTTGTGGGGGTTAATAACGTTGTAAGCATGCGTAAGGTTGTGGTTTTCCCTGCACCATTGGGTCCAAGAAAGCCAAAAATAATTCCCGGCTCAAGTTGAAATGTAACATCTTTGACCGCTTCCACTACGGTTTTTCCGCTCTTAAAAGATCGGTTAAGACCTTGTGCATCTATTATAAGACTCATTACACGAATCCATTCATATCATAGTTATTGATTTTGTTCAGAGGAGATGAAACAAAAATATAGGTTTTGTTTCATAATTTAATTAAGCCAGTGAGACAATTAGCTTATACATATAGCATAACTAAAATTTGAAGGGGTGGAAAGGGCTTATTTTACTTCTTTTTTTGAAATTTTTCTAAACTGTCAGGGCTCTGGTTTTCTGCTAAAGCTCTTTTCATTTCCTGTTTTAAAAATTCTTGGTAAGCCGTTAGTTGGAACTTCTGGAAGAGTTTTAGTAGCTCAGCGCGTAGTTCTTTCAGAGAACAGGGAAGGATTTCGTTGTCTATGCGTATTGTCTTGGATAGGGGAAAAGAACTATCAATAGTGAGGTCGCTGCTGCCGCGGCCATAATGATTAATATGGATTGTAGTGATCTGATTCCAGGGGACGGTAATTGCGGGGGAAAAGAGGGTTGAAGGTTTAGTTAAATCATTCTTGGTAATCATAAGAAGGGGCCTGCTAGAGACCAGTTTGTATATATAGGATGTACTAATTCCTGTTAATATGATTATAACTAAGGGAATAATGATTCTTCCAGATCGGATGAAGAGCCCCTTTTTATAGAACTGCCAACTAACAAAGGCCGTTATGGTTATAAAGAACAGGATATGAACCAGGAGGTGGATGGTGGAATGGTGGAGTATTAGAGTCTCTCCTTGTTGAGTAATAAAATGGGGCAGGGAGTCGTTCATTTTTTATCTCCATAGAGAGCAATCCGATTCCAGAATTAAATCTTGCGTAATTAGTCTAATTTTAGTCTGTTCCCTGGAATATTGATTTGTCAATAAAACAGGGAACTTTTTTAGCGCGGTTATGCCTGCTTAAGTTTACCCACTGCACATACGCGTATGCGAGCAGTGGATTGGGAGACATAGGCATAGGTGAGAATCATAACATCTTGTATGGATACTGTTGCTGGGTCTGCGCCATTTTGTAGCGCGCGATCTGTTGCTCTGTTGCATAGATTTGCAATTACTACATCCCTGTTTTTGCCGCTAGGATCGGAATCAAGTGAAACAATTTCATC
>CAYRPI010000039.1:0-11765 GCA_964426225.1 uncultured Candidatus Babeliaceae bacterium
ACCGCGCTGGAACAACTCCCTATATTCATCATACAGGCCCTGCAGTACTAAATGTTTT
Organism: uncultured Candidatus Babeliaceae bacterium; assembly: GCA_964426225.1. Taxonomy (GTDB): domain Bacteria; phylum Babelota; class Babeliae; order Babelales; family Babelaceae; genus UBA12395. Next base: position 59 of record CAYRPI010000039.1, read on the forward strand.
TGTTGGAGATAATGCAGGCAATACATCTGTTTCAGGAGGAAACAACTCTGGTTTTGGTGTGGGAGCATTATTCGGCCTTACGTCAGGTACGGGAAATACAGCATGTGGACGAGCAGCCCTTCAAACCATTGGAACGGGTATTAACAATACAGCTGTTGGTTATAACGCAAGTCTTTATATATCGTCCGGAAGCTGGAACACGTCTATTGGTTATAATGCACTTGGTGCAAATGCACTTGGTGCTTATAACACGGCTGTCGGTGCTAATGCTATTCCAAATGCAGTTGGTAACGAGAACATAGCTATTGGTTATAACGCAGGCCTTAATGTACTATCTGGAGAGGGAAACGTTTTTCTAGGAGTCAGCGCGGGCTCTGCATATACAGGTTCCGAAACAAACAATATTATCATCGGTTATGGTAATGTAGGTATTGCAACTGAAAATAACATTATTCGGATACAGAGTTCAACTGCTCATGATGCGTGCTATATAGATGGCATCTGGACTAAATTATGCACAGATGGGCAACCTGTCTATTGCAACGGAAATCATAAAATTGGTGCGCCTGCTTCGTCAATCAGATTCAAAGAAAATATTAAAGAGATCCCCACAGGAAAACGTGCATCAGACCTTCATCCCGTCTCGTTTAATTATAAGGAAAGTGAGACTAAAGAGCTCTGGTATGGATTAATTGCAGAGGAAGTTGAGCAGAAACTTCCTGAGTTGGTAATCAAAGACAATGAAGGTTTGCCACTTGCTGTTAAGTATCAATATATCCCAATTCTCTTGCTCAAAGAAATTAAGGAATTACGTGCGGTCATAGCGGATCTTCAAGCTCGTGTCAAAGCGCTTGAAGGTGCAGTTGTAAAATAGGATTAAATCCCAAGAAATGTTACTTCAAAAAGGAAACGCCTATGTCATCAACCCAAGCTTTCGCTAACTTTATTGCAACCCAAGCAGAAAAAGCTGGGCATATCACCTTTCGTAAAATGTTTGGAGAATATGCTCTCTACTGTGATGGCAAAGTAGTGGCCCTCATCTGTAACGATCAACTCTTTGTAAAACCAACCGAAAGTGGCCGTGCATTCATTGGTAAAGTTATTGAAGCGCCACCGTATCCAGGAGCAAAATTATATTTTTTGATTGAAGATAAGTATGAGAACCAAGAATGGCTTAGTAATTTAATCCAGATTACGGCCCTAGAGCTCCCTATGCCTAAACCGAAAACAAAGAAACGATAGGCCTGGCTGATTTATAAGCAATTCTATCGGAGTTTACTCTGCCTTAAAAAAATTCTAACCAGAGAGAAAAATTTTTCTGGTTCATCCGCAAACATAGTATGTCCCGACTTTTCCAACATCTCAAACTGAGCATGGGGGTGGTTTTTACGCATATCCTCACCCCTATCGGGATCCTGCCACAATAAATCCCACTTAGCTTCTAAGATTAACGTCGGAATCTGACAATCATCAAATTTACCCAGCAGATTCACTTTATAAACTTCTGGCCTGAGTAATTGCTCGAGCAAACTCGTACCTGGAGTCCATCCATAAAGAGCTCTTCTAACAATCTCTTCTTTAGAAGGTTTATGATACCATTGTAGTTTCCACCCACCAGCAAGAAGCGTATTGTAAATACATTGGGCCGTAGTTAACCTTCCATTGCGCGTCATCTCTACAATAGTATCTATAGCATCCTGCTCCGCTTGTGAAACAAACAGCTTTTCTCGCTCAGGGTTTACCTTGTTTGAAGGTATACCAGGCGTAGCCGCACATAGAATAAGTCCACTACACTGCTTTGGATAACTCAACGCGTAACACTGAGCAAGAAGCCCCCCGTAGGACCAGCCAAAAACTGCCCACCTATCAATCTTTAATGCTTTTCTAAGGCTTTCTAAATCTTCAACGGCTTGCGCAATAGTATATGTTTTACCCGTGTCATCTTTGCTTGATTTACCGGTTCCACGCTGATCGTAATAAATTATGCGCGCAACATCTTTCAAACGCGAAAAGTAGGGATGAAAGCACTGATGAGTGCCACCCGGCCCACCGTTTATAAGCACCAGCGGAATCCCGTTCCCTTCCCATTCGTAGTAAAGTTTCCCTTCTAAAACGTCGACAAACCCCTTCTGAGAATCAGGAATCTCAACGCACAAAGGCGGAAGATACGGGATATCGAAAATTATATTCTCATCGCGAGACTTCTGAACCATGTTACAGCTTGAGAAAGCCAATGCCATAAGAACTATGCACAGCGTAACAGATACCTTTTTTACACTCATAATTCTTTCCCTAAAAAACTTTAAAATCCGGCCAAATACTCTTTCCCCGCCCTCTAATTTTAGTATACCAAAACCACTTTATCTAAAGCGACAAAAAACCTGAATAGTCCATTTTCGCAAGTCAATCAGAGAGCATAACCCCTCAGTCTTAAGGGTCATAATTCTTTAAGTGGTTTAACTAAATGCATACCAGGACTAGCATTTAGTTAAACCAAATGCTATATTAAACTAGCACTTGGTTAGAAATTTATCTACAAAAAGGAAGGATTTGGTATGATTATTAGCCGCCCATTTTGGGATCAACTACTTAATGATGCCTGGGAAAAACGCACGGTTATTTGGTTAATGGGTGTGCGACGTGTTGGGAAAACCAGTTTATGCAAAAGTCTTTCCACTATTGAATACTTTGACTGCGAATTGCCGAGCATTCGATTGCAATTGCAGGACCCTGAAGCATTCCTAGAGAGTAAGCGTGGTAAAAAAATTGTGCTTGATGAAATTCATCGACTTGATAACCCTTCAGAACTTTTAAAAATTGCCGCAGACCATTACCGTGACGTTCACATTATTGCAACGGGCTCTTCGACACTAGGAGTAAGTAAAAAATTTAGAGATACACTCACTGGCCGCAAGATAGAAATATGGCTTACCCCTCTCCTTATCGAAGAAATGGCTCTGTTTAAAAATAATGATATACGTCATCGCTTTTTGTTTGGCGGATTACCATCATTTTTCGCCGAAACAACTTTCCCACAAAAGTTCTTTCAAGAATGGATTGATGCTTATTGGGCTAAGGATATACAAGACATTTTTAGTGTAGGCAAACGAAATGCTTTCCAAAAATTTGCGGAGCTATTACTAGCCAATAGCAGCGGATTGTTCGAAGCAACACATTATGCCTTACTATGCGAGGTAAACAGAAGCACCATAGATAACTACCTCAATGTTCTCGAAGAGACATTTGTCGTTCACGTCATCCGACCCTATTCATCGCATAAACCAAGTGAAATTGTTAAAGCGCCCAAAGTTTATGGTTTTGACACAGGGATTATCAATCACGTCAAAGGCCGCACAATATTACGTGAAGATGATCTTGGTTTTATGTGGGAGCACTGCGTACTTAATCAATTACATGCTCATTTACAAACCCGTTCAATCAATTATTGGCGCGATAAATCAGGCTCTGAAATTGATTTTGTTATTAGTGGCAATGAAAATACCGTGCATGCCATTGAATGCAAATTTTCCATACTATCAGATATCCAAGTCCCAAAATCAATTTCAAAAAATTTTGGTGCTTTTCGTAACCATTATGCAAATGGGGAAAACTATGTTGTTGCTTTTAACATAGACACTCCATTTACCAGAAAATTTGGTGACTTATCAATAACCTTTGTTGATGTAAAAAACCTGGTACAATTATTGCAAGGTGGAAAAATTGAATAAATAAGGTTATATCACTAAAAAGTTCGCATCTACATAATCTCGTCCAACCCCTCCTGTAGCATTCAGGCTGAAATTATAATTCATTTAAGAAATATGAGAGAAAAGGCATTTTTGACTAAACTCATCAAACCTGTAACATGATCTTGGCGATGTATATTACCATTTCATTTGGGGGATTTTATGAATATTCGTACTCTAGCCATAGGCTTGCTTTCTACAACCTTTGTTGGTTGTTATGCCGTCGGTGAACAATCCGTACAAACAATCGAAACTATAAACCAAAGCAGTCAGCCGCTACACATCTCGGCAAATAGTCCGACAGCTGCACTACACGTTGAACAGACCGTTCCTGCTTATACTCATGCTCTTATTGTATCGATGCTAACAAAACTGCAATCTCCACAAGATCTGTTACTTTCAGCTATTGTGAATGATTCTGCTTTTGGAGTAAAACAGGCTCGCCAAGCGGGTGCCAATATCAATCAAGAGATTCTTGGCAAATCGCCGGTTTTATTGGCCGCATCACTAAAACGATACGATGCTCTTCAATGCCTATTGGAGCTTGGAGCTCGCTAGTCTGAATATTCATTCGATTACTTTATAATGGAGGTTTAAGATGAAATCTATAAAATTTTTCACACTCGTTTGCGTAATGGTTGTTGGATATTGCTGCATAGAATGCAATGCAAATAGTTGCTGTGGGGTAAATGAAATAAGCACCACACAAAAGATTGGTATCATCAATAATACTAGCACTCCTGTCAACGTCGGCTTTACCTTGCCTGAACAGACCACCGCAACCATACAATTAAAAAAGTTAGATGCTCTGCATTCAGCGGTTTTAAGCGACTCCGCAGAAAAAATTAGGAAAGCCGTAAATGACGGAGCTGATGTAAATCAAAGGAAGGATGGAAAAACTCTTCTCTTCTGGGCAATTGCACTTAAACGCCACATTGCAGTTGGAACACTGCTTCAATTAGGTGCTATACCCGATGACGCCTGTGCTCAACAGACTATTGCAATGGGAGATATTCAAACGGTCTTGTTACTTGTAAAACAAGGCTACGTTAATATTGGAATCGAACGTTTTGCAAACTTTGGGAACACCAATGATGGTTTTGATTTAATCAGGGAATTAGCAAGCCGCGGATATGATATCAATAAACTATGGACCCCAGCTATCAGTCTGGCAAATCATAATCCATCAAAAGGCGAAGAGATTATTCGGTTTTTATTGTTTCGTGGAGCAAATCCAAATTATCAAATCAACAGCAACCATCGTCCTATTACAACACCATTATTTTTAGCACTAGACTACACAAACAAACCAATTGTGAAAGTCCTGATAGAAGCCGGTGCTGATATCAACCAAAAAACTAATCCCTGTCGCCACTCTCAGGCTCAAGAAGGAGATACAGCTCTTTCGCATGCAATAAAAAGAAATACAGACGCCAACCCCAAAATGACCGAGATTATAGAGCTTTTACTTGAGCATGGCGCAGCACTTTAATTTGCTTAAGGCTGTAATAATCAATTCAATTTAGATACTAAGACTTGGGTAAACAAATGACGAATACAACAGCAAAAAATACTGGTTCTTCACCTTGCATAAGAGCTAGAAATCTTTATGATCCCAATAAACAATACAAGATAAGCCGCAGTAAGCTCGATTTTTTCTTAAACTGTCCACGTTGTTTTTACATTGATCGCAAGCTTGGAGTAGGGCAACCTGATGGCTACCCATTCACATTAAACATAACGGTTGATGAGCTTTTAAAAAAAGAATTCGATTTATACCGAGCACTACAAAAGCCACACCCCCTATTTCTAAAAAATAAGCTAAATGCCATACCCTTTAAGCATAATGAATTAGATGCCTGGCGTGATTCGCTCCACAAGGGCATCCAATATGTAGTACCCAACACAAACATCCTCCTTTCTGGAGGCATTGATGATATATGGGTTAACGTACAAACCAATGAACTTATTGTTGTCGACTATAAAGCAACCTCAAAATTAGAAGCGGTCACGCTTGATGCTGAGTGGCAAAGAGGTTACAAACGACAAGTCGAAATATACCAATGGCTTTTGCGTAAAAACGGCTACATCGTTTCCAATACTGCCTATTTTGTATATTGCAATGCACAAAAAAATGGCACTGAATTTAACGAAAAATTAGATTTCGATATTTCTCTCTTGCCGTATGTAGGAGATGATTCTTGGATTAATGATTCGATTACCCAACTTTACGACACCCTCCAATCAGATACTTTGCCACCGCATACTCCCGATTGTAAGTTTTGCCAGTATTTCCTCGCAGTGGCCCATGTTACAAACAAATCCATATAATAATCCCCCTCAATAAAATGTAGGATTCCTATGTCAAAATATTTTTGCTTCTTATTAACTAGTTTGCTCGTAGCCACCATCATGATTTTTCCAGGATGCGTTTCCAAAAAGGAAAGTCAACGTGAAGAACCTGCATCGAATTCAAAACAAAACAGTAAATTACCAGAAGAATTCACTGAAACAAAAGAAGAATTAGATGCCATAGCTCAATGGAAAGAACGACCTTTTGAAGAGATCGTTGCAGCCGCGTTCGCTGGAAATCCTGCAGCCGCATATACAGTGGGGATAACCTATTTGTTCGGGCTTGGAGGACCAGTCGATACGAATATGGCCAATGACTTTTTCTCAATGGGCGCAACAGTAGGTTTTGGCCCAACCCTACATAAAATACAATTTATGTATTTAGAAGACACTCCAAATATATTCCTTGCCATGGTTTATCTAAATCTTACAATCGCATCTGGACATAAAGAGGAGTTTTTAAAATATGAAAAAGTAAAAAACTCCTTCCGCGAAAGCTTAAAAAATGAAAAGAGCAACCGAATTATTAGTGAAATTGAGCGAATTGCAACTCATAAATATGCCGCAATCAAAAAAAATCAAAAATTAGCTAGCTCCCATAATAACAATGCAAAATTTATTTTTGAGACTGAAAATATTACTGATGAAGACCTTCTCTTCGACACAGATTATTGGGGAAAAGTAGCTGAGGGCAATGCACCAAAAGACCTCCAGAAATGGCTAAACGAAAACTACTCTCTTAAAATTAAAAGAGTAGCCGAGAAATCAAAAACAAGAAAAGAGAGATTGGCATGTTATAAAGAAGCAATCTAAAACTCGTACAAATCTTGCTACGTTACATCCGCATCTGCCGTCAAGCTGACAGGAATATAACGCAGCAAGATCATTTTACTTAACCTAGGCACCAAGCTCTAAAAATCTCATTAGCAGATTACCTTTTTTTATTTAGACTTATTTTTAAAATCGAAAGGCTAGCCAAAAAAATAATCTCAATACAAAGATAGTTAGCAAACTAAAGCGAATAATGATTCCAAAAACATGTTCCCAAGATAGTTCAATATTTATATTCATTTCATAAATCGATAGCAACAAATCTCTTAGCTCTTCGAGTTGATCAATACTACAAAAATCTTTATCAAAACTTGAAATTCCGCACGCACTAAGCACATCAATAGATATGTAGCACGTAAGATCGACCTGTTGCAGTTTGCGATTTAGGATTCTGTCCAAACAGCTAGACCACTCTTTAAGTTCGGCAACTCGTCTATTCTCAATCAAATTCTCATTTTTTCGTAACAACGATAAGATGGTTCGCAGCTCATTTAACTTATACGAAAGCTCTCGTTGGATCCGCAAGTGTTCACTGTTTAGTTCACGTGCTATATGCTCGATATACACCTGTTTCGAAGTTTGTTCTGTGCACCACCGCAAGCGTTTGATTTCCTCCTCAATCTCCCCCACGATTTTCACGCCAACTTCAGCATTCTTGGTTAAATTTTCTATTCGCTTCTGTTTGCGAAAATTTGGCCAAACCCACCATATTCCATAGATGATCGCCCATATTGCGGCACCTGCCATAATAACCTCTGCCCAAGCAGAAATCATTTCAAAGTTCATGCGCCATCCCCTCATCTAAAAATCTATCCCTCAAATCCTCCAACTGTCTGAACAGTTTAGGTATGCAGTGTTCCACTGCCTTTTGATCATTGTCATAAAGGCTTTTGAGAAGATGCATTATAAAATCATCAAACATTCAACTTCCCCTAAATATAAAAACCTCACACTTAATAACCAGTTTAGGACAAAAGAATAACTTTCCACAAGCCACAAGGCGATGATCTAGAAAAAAACGAAGACTTCCTGAAAGCCCTAGACGCCTATACCAAATTCGTAATACAAATAACTTATGATGACATCTCAGCACGCAAGCTCGCCGTGCAACACAGCATAACCGTTTGCAAGCGCTACTAGCCCTTTAGTAAAATGAAATCCATCGTACACAATACCGGTCTGCTCAGCCATTGCGCCAACAGCTTGAAGATTTTCTCGTGTATCATCAACAAAATAGATATGATGCGGCCGATAGCCAATCTTATCCAACAACGCCTTCAGCGCCTTGCCCTTGTCCTGGTTGCCTACAAATAAAACCCCATGCTCATACTGTACATCGGAGCCTATCTCAGGGAAACAATATCCCTGCATCCACGCATCTTCTCTCACGAGATCTGCAAGCCCCACATCATCTAGCTGACGAAACGTTGCTTCCACCAAGACGGGAATAGGAGTACGCGCCGTTAACAGAAGAAACCGCACCCCCTTTTGCAAAAGAGTTCTCCACACTGCCGGAATCGCACCGTCCGTTAATAGGACCGGTGCTGACAAACAGATATCCGCAAAGTGCTGAATTTGAATTCTAATAGCCTCTGAGGGAGATTTTCCAGCAGCAATATTCCGGTTAAAACCATCAGAAAAGAAGTGCGGTGTTACCCGCTCATCACAAATAAGCAACAGTGTGTAGTCTATATCAAAAACGACCAACTCTTCCCCACCACCCTGCACAACGGGGAGTAGATCCTCGAAATTATCCAATCTATGAATTGAGGATGTGCGAATTGAAGAAAAAGAAAAACTAACGGAAAAAATAGACGCAAAAAATAAGGCCCACGCCTGAGCAGATACAATACGCATAAATCCCTTCCATCAAAACTGATCACAGAACACCAAACTGTCTCAAAAATACCATAAATTGCTGCCTCTGGCACTGGATCATTATCTTCGGGAATCGTAAACATTGTTACAGCAAAGGTTCGTGGGGACTACCTAGTGGGCACCTTGAATATGACGCAACACTTATTGAATAGGTGAGCCTAAAGCTGCAAAAAGAAACTCAAACCCTTTACACATGCTATAATTAGGTACCGTTAAACTATACATACCCTTATCACTCTGCTCCAAAGTAAGAGTTAGATACCCCGCATACCAAAGCGCTGCTGCTGCTGTTAAACCTCCATATCCACAATTTTGTTTATACGACTGTGCAACTTCCCATTTTTTTGAGAAGAAAAAAGTGCTGGAAATGTTTTCATCCACTGAAAAAGAAAGTTCGGAATGCTAGTTTCTAGCCACTGAGAATCTCTTCCCATTAGATTCAGGCTATAAAGAACAGGTATAGGACAATAGACAGATTGCGCGTACAACGCAAATCGATAACCGCCGTACCATTCTCTCAGTTTTTGTATGATATCAGCAGGAGTTTTTTGTATCTGTTGAGCCCAGCGTTCGATATACGGAAACAGTATGGTATTCATTTCTTCATCGGTAAATCCGCACAAATCTACCGATTGAGAAGAAAAAGAGATATTTTCCAACTGTGGGATAACTGAAAAAAGCATAGCTGCAGAATAGGAAACAATCCCCGTAATAACTATTGCACGAAAATGATCCTCGAACTTACCAATAGTCCCGTACAACTTTTTTAACACAAGCTCAATTTTCCCATAAGCCTGCTGATCGCACTGATGCCTACGCAAAGGCTTATCGTATTCATCGACTAACAACACAAGTTTGCCACGTTGAGAAAGCTTTAAAATTAGCTCGGTTGTAGCATTTTCAATAGAAATGTTTTCAGGGAAAAACATCCCACTTTCCTCACCTAGACTACGAATTTTATAGAGTAAACACTCTTCAAATCTATCTGGATCGTGATCATCAATCATAAGAAAATCTAATTTTATAATTGGATGAACCGACCAATCATATCGATCGCTTGCACCAATCCAAAGATTTTGAAAGAGTTTTTTGTTGCCAGAAAAAATTTCTTGAAACACGGACAAAAGCAACGTTCGACCAAATCTACGTGGTCGAATCAGAAAACAAAACGGATTCGATTGTATTAAAGAATGGATAAGCTCTGTTTTATCTACGTATAAATAGCCATCTTCCACAATTGTCTTAAACGAGCTAGTATCAAGAGGTAATTTCTTAAGTTTTTGAATACAAAAAATCTGAGTTTCCAAAAGAGTAAATATCCCTATTCCAAGAAAAAATAAATATAGCTTCATATACAAGTATTACAACCTTTCCTAAGCTAGATAAAAGTTGAACCATTTTTTCAAACTTTAGCCGCTAGGGATGATGTTAATGCAACATCAAATCCATAAGACCTCGCAATATCCTCAATTACCCAAGAAATTTCTGCTTCAAGTGCTTTTGGGCGACTGCTATCAATTTTCAAAAAATCTAAAAGACTTTTTATAAAGCCATTTATGGCAACATCTACTATGCTACGTGAGAGCGTAATATCATTTTTTTCTTTGGGCAAATATTTTTTAGAATAACAGCAAAAAAAATTAAAGGTTATTATAATGGCACCCGAAAACATCAAAATTGGATGTGAACTTTTTGTACTGCGCGATAAAGCCATCTTGCTAGGAAAACGCAAAAATTGTTACGGTGAAGGCTCGTGGGGGCTACCTGGTGGACACCTGGAATATGGTGAGACACTTATTGACTGTGCACGCAGAGAGCTAAAAGAAGAACTTGGTATAGAAGCCATTTGCTTACGCCCCATCATTATCACGGATAATCTTAATTATCGAGGGCAGTACGTTCATATCTCCTTTTTAGTAAAACAGTTTTCTGGAGAAATAAAGTGCATGGAGCCCGAGCTCTGCTCTGAATGCCTATTTTTTGAATCAGAGAAACTCCCCCCGAATATTTTTGGGCCACACCAAAAAATCTTAAAAGCATATCTGTCCAACTGCTTATACCTGGAAGGTGAGTAAACCTATCAAACCGGAATGATGCGTCCCGCATTGCAGCTTTAGATTAGTTGTTGTATTATCGCTAGGTATTTTAAAATATGCATATGAAAGAAGGGCAATGATTATCAACATTGATAACACCGTTATTCAACAATTTCCCCACACAAAAATAGGATTATTGTTTGGTAAAAATGTTAATAACCAGCACCCATCCGAAGAAATCACAAAGCTTCTGCGAGATGCTGAAGAAAAAATCAGAGCCACTATCAATTTAGCAGAACTTACCTCACTGCCTAAAATTCTAGATTGGCGAGAAGCATATCGAACATTTGGCTTTAAACCATCAGAATATCGCAGTTCGGTAGAAGCACTATTACGAAGAATACTCCAAGGGAAGCAACTCCCTACAATAAGCCCTCTAGTCGATCTTTATAACCTTATTTCTATCAAACACATGCTGCCTGCTGGCGGTGGAGATCTCGAAAAAATCAAAGGCTCTATTACTCTAAAAATCGCGCAGGGATCAGAAAAATTTATAATGCTCGGATCAACTACCCCAGAAATCGTGAAGGCTGGGGAGGTAGTGTACTGTGATGATGAAGAAGTGCTCTGTCGTGCTTGGAATTATCGTGAATCAGAAAAAACAAAAATTACTGAACATATCCGCCATGTTTATCTTGTCATTGAAGGACTCACCCATACCACACATGAAGAACTTTCAAATGCCATTGCTGAATTACGTTCCTTGCTCATGACCTACACTAATGGGTCATTTCAAGAATTTATTTTAGATAAAGATCATCCAAAAATTGACATCTAGAAAGAAAAGAATGAAAAAAATCCTAT
>CAYRPI010000040.1:0-7745 GCA_964426225.1 uncultured Candidatus Babeliaceae bacterium
AGCTTAAAGTGTACAGGGATGCTAACACATTGCCCGATGGGTTAATTCAGACGGCTAGTTACATGGATACCTCTGGTGCAATTGAAGGGCACTTGATTATCTTTGATAAGCGAGAAAAAAGCTGGGAAGAAAAGATTTATACCCGACAAGAGACGGTTGGTACCAAGGTTATCACCGTCTGGGGTATGTGATTTAATAACGTTTTTAAACGCCTGCTTGGGCCTGAAAACTATAGAGGATTGTGAAAAATGGTGGGAACAGCGGCCGCTTAACGGACGACTTGAGGTTCTTATGGCTTTGCCTTACTCTGTTTTTTATAAGACAGTAATGGAGGATCAGAAAGCGGTTAAGCAAAAGGTTTGTAAGATGTATTTTTTGGAAGTGGAAAAGCATGGCATTATCGTTTTATCGCATTGTGGGTGTTTTAGGTTTTTGTTTCTCTCTGAATGTGTTTGGGGTTAAGGATATTTTTTATATTAACGTGGACCAGCTACATCCAACGCAGATTCGCTATTCGTCTGAAAATGTTAATGACAAAATAAAGAAGGCGATAAAGCAGGGTGCGACAGACAAAGAGAACACTTTTTTTAAGTACAACGAGGGCACAAGCATATTTGACCTAAATGATGCAGTTCCTGTTATAAAAACGGCGGATGGATATTACCTTTGCGATGGGCACCATTCTGTCCTTGCATCTCGAGTAATTGGAGCATCAACAGTTCCTGTTTTTATAGCAGATGCTTACAAATTTGAGGCAAAAAACAACCCCGTTTTTTGGGAATGGGCAAGTGACCGGAATTATGCGTATTTAAAAGATTTGGATGGGAAGAATAGGTTTCCGGCTGACTTTGACAGTTTAACGGATGATCCTGTTCGATACTTTGTTGCGCTGGCTGCACGGAAATTTGAGAAAAATACAAAATATTCTGATTCGACCGGCGTAGAGTATCCCCTGTGGGTGAAGATAGGTAAGGACGTTCCTTTTGTTGAATTTAGAGTTGCAGACCTCCTCTATAGTGCGGGATTTAAATTTAACTATGGCGAAGAAAAAGATAAGAGCCTTTTTGAACAAAAAATTGAGGAGGCACGGGCCATTCTGGTAGAGAAACTTAAACTTTTTCCAGATTTGCATCCGCTTGTGACGTTTAAATTCCTCCCTGAAAAAGAGCGTTATGATGAGTCGGAGTTGGTTAAGACGTGGTTAGAAAATTCTAAATTTTAGCAAGAAGGTTTTGTAAAGCAAGAATTTTCATAGAGTTTCCGCTTGCACTTCAATAACCGCTGTGTTAGCATTGGGGCGGTTATAGTTGTTTAAATGTCTTTTATAAGAGGAGCCTTATCCCATGAAAAAAATATTTGGTTTAATTCTACCCGTAGCATTGCTTTCTGGATTTGTAGTTTTTGCGGGTGAAACGGTTGCTCCAGCTACTCAAACTGAACAGCAAGCTGCTCCTGATGAGCGTGACACCAAATTTCTTTCCGCATTGAAAGAAGCTTATGATAAGCTTGAGGCCCATGATAAGATTCAAGCTGCTATGCAAGCGGCTGCAGATGTCGATCCTGTTCTGAAAGCAGAAATGTTGAAGAAATATGGACAGAAAATGCAAGATGAAACCGTTGTGCTTGGTATACCGGTTTGGTTTGTTGTTAAATAAACCTTAATTTACCCGTAACGAGGGAGTTACATGTGTAAAAGCATGCAACTCCCTCGTTAGTTTTTTAAGGAATAGAAAGTCCTTTAATTATTATTTTTCAATCGATCTGTTTTTATCTTGGTTTTCAAATGTTTTCTCTTCGGGCACCAGAACCAAGATTCCTTTTTTGATAAAATATTTAAGTACGTTATCCGGTAGCTGGCCAATACATTGACCAAGCTGTGATAGTACGGAGATTTTAAGGGTCTTATGTTCTTTTTCAGCATCTTTCAATATCTTAAATGCTAAACGCTCAGCCGTAGAAGTAAAATTGACCGTTTCAAAGCTAATAATTTTAACCTCCTTGTTGTCATCTCCCTCGTGAATGCCAATACACTCGGGTCCAAAAAAGATTTTAGGGAACAACTTACTATTGATTTTTATCTCACGAATAAGTTTCCATGTTCCTGTTGTCTTATCAATCGTTTTTGTATCCCAGACAAACGCGGTTTCTTTGGTTTGAGTTACAAAGAATCTTCCATTAAGAGTAAAGCCTCTTGCCGTATGATTTAACGGTGCCTTGAAAACGAGAGTTCCTGGCTCTAACTTCTTTGATTTAAAATTTTCGATCTTGGAAGATTTTGATTCAAAGGTGTTTTCCGCGCAGTTCTCGTTTTTTACGTTCTCATTGGTAGCGGCATCGGGACCCGTGTAAAAAACAGTAAAATTCTGTTTTGAATTTGAGTTTGAAAAGACAATATACTGTTCATCGGGGCTAAAAAATATCATACGGCAGTCCCTCGGAGGGGCCATAGAAAACTCAATCTGTTTATTGTCTTCGTTATTTTTCCATAACTCAAAGAATCCTTGATTTATCTTCAGTACGAATGAGCCGTTGTTAGAATAAATAGTACAACAGTGTGAGTCTTTCCATGGAGTGAAGACCTCGCTCATCTGCCAGTTTTTTAAGTCCAAAGTTTTAAACTCATTGCCCTTGAGCTTTAAAATCATTACCGTGCGGCTTTTGTTTAAAAATACGTCGTGGTCGAAAATCCAACCTGGATGGGCTATTTCCTTTATAATCTTCCCTGTTTCAAGACTAAGAAAATGGAATGTACTGTTTTGTTGATTATGCGTCAAAACCGCAATGCTGCCATCATTAAGAAAAAACAGGTTGTCAGCAGGAGAATTGAAAAATCCGTTAGTTCCTTGTGGAAGGTCCATCTTAAATTCTTTATCTTTACCTGTTTCTATATCATGTACGTAAAAAATAAGAGTATGTTCTCCTTCGTGCCATGAGAAAGCAATAAAATGCTTGGAATCAGGAGAAAAAGAAAATGCCTGGAATACTTTGTTTGCGTTTTCCCAAGAATGTTTGCATATTTTTTTTCCGAAAACGTCATACACGATGATCGTGCTGCCAGTGGTGATAGTTCCTTCGTTCGTGGCTACCATTTTTCCATCAGGGCTAAATACTATTGTTTTTTTAGAATTACTCATACACCAAGAATTTAAAGGAATTTTAAACTCATCCTGTAGAAAATTTTTCTCTCCAAAGTTAATTTCACTGAAAAAGGGCTCTTCTATTTGGATATCGTTATTAGTGGCGTCCTTCTCAAATGTGAAACTTTTTTGCTTGAAAAATTTTGTAGAAAGCTTGTCAATGACGAGTTTCTCTATAAATTTAGTCAAATCATGCGGGGTTCCAAAATAGTTAAGCAGATTAAATAATAGTTTTAGTTTGTCAGTACTGTAGTTAGTCAGATATTTTTCAATCTGTTTTTTGCCTTGCTCTGATAATGTATCTGTTTTTTTATCCAAGAATGAAAGCAGGTTTATGAATACATTTAGACAATCCTTAGCTTCCCAGTTGGAGCCTTTTTTATCAAAAAAAGTATCGAGAAGCGTATAAAAAATTTCATACACATCTACAGTCTTTTTTTTCCGAAATAGGGGAGTATTAGTGGTTTCTGTTTCCTTTTGAGTAAACGAATTCATCTCTTGGTCTTCGTCGAGTATTTCTTTGATCGACTTTAGCTTGAGCAGAAGAGCTTTTTCAACCTTGAGATCTTTTTTTTCAAAGCGATTTATAAGAAGACTAACGGTCTTCTTTGAAATCTCATTATTTTTATTATTGGATGCATTTCCTGCAACTGGTACTAGACCAGCCGTAAATAAAAACATTCCTTTTATTAACTTATTTTTCATAACTACCTCTTACTATTAATACAACTATATTTAATTACATCGATCAAAATACGCCCCTTTGAGTTATTCCCAAGATTTAATAAAGGGAACAGCTTTTTGGGTATGACTATGTTTATTATTATATACTTGAATTTTAATATAGCAAGTTATTTTTTCAAATTGTATTATTTGAAGCAGGGATTAAATAGGTGATTATAGTGATCCAGAGAGCCAATTTCCTGAGGGATATGCCACGAGTGGAATATGCCTGCTTTATGAGCGGATTAGGCGAATTGGATACTCTAGTTGTGTCTATCTTGAATATAACTATTTATTGATTAGTAATATGTAATATCGTATACTTTAAAGTAGTAAATTCTTTTTCCAAGAAAGATAGATATGGCAAAGTGGCAAATTAAATTTTGGACAGGAGAACGCGGCAAAAGGACAGTTGAAAAGTGGCTTAAGGAGTTAACCGAAGATCAACTGGAATCCGTTGCTAAAGAATTAAGAATGCTAGAAGAAGTAGGCAATAGTCTTAGACTTCCCCATAGTAAAGCTTTTTAGGCGAAGGACTCTTCGAATTAAGAGAGTATTGATTTGGCTATCGAATTTACTACTGTTTCCGGGGTAAAGAGCTGATTGTATTGCTCGCTGCTGGAGATAAAACAAGTCAGAAAAGGGATATTAAAGTTGCTCGTGAACGATTATTAAACCTAACGGAGGTAAATTAGTATGAAATTAAAAAACTTCCAAGAGTATCTTGAGGAACGCTTGGATAAAGATACAATTGCTAGAATCGAAGAGCAGGCCTTAAGAGAAGTTAGAATGTTAAGACAGATTCAGGAAACCCTTAAGCTTGCCATAATCGATTATATGGAAAGTAAAAATATTGGATTCAATGAGCTTGTAAAACGCCTGAATTCAAGTCCAGCCCAAGTAACAAAAATACAAAAAGGCGAAGCTAACTTAACTCTATCGAGTTTGGCTCACATCTTAGCCTTGCTTGAGAAAGAGCCTCAAGATGTTTTTAAGAGTAAGAAAAAGCAGTCCGAATAACAAGGGCTGCTTTACCGTTTACGCTATAATATCCGATGTAATTCCATTTTCGTAAGCCTGTGTCTTAACCATTCCTTTTAAGATGACGGTTTGGAGTAAGAAATCTTCTTTGCTTGTAAACTCGGGCTCGCGTTCGCTTAACAGTAAGAAGCCATGTTTTTTGTTTGTAACATCGTCCTGAATTGCTTTATAGAATGCGGGTGGAAGTTGTGATCCTGCACAGTCTATAAAATAATTAAATCGATTTAACAGTTCCCAGATAAGAAGATTTAAATCGTCGACATGTGCGATAAGATCTGCATCATAGAGTATTTGTAGTCGGGTGCCAATTGCCGTTACAGAATACCAGATATCTAGTTTTTCACGGGGGTTCCAGATAAGTTTGCTAAGTGCAGAATGCATAAGTTGTGTGATGCGGTTTTGTAGCTCTCGTACAGAACCAGAATCTCTGTCTTTTGAGGTTATTTCTAATAATTTTCTACACGTTGTGTCGAGGAAGGCGTTGGGATCTTTTTTAAGAAGACCAAAGTTTTTCATTAGGGAACTTTGCAATTCTTTTTTTAATGCGTCTAATTCTTTCTCTTGTGAAGTTTTTTGCTCTACACGTGTGTAAGAATTAAGTAGCTCTGGTGCTTGCTCTAGGAAAGTTAGGAGTGTATAAGGATTAACCCATGAACAGGCGCTCAATCGCTGTTGAAATAGGGATAGACTACCATTTATAAAGGCGCGATCTTTATGATTATCCGTTCCATATTTTATAAAATCTATAATATGGGCCCAGCAAGCAGGTAAGAAACGCTCGGTATAGAGTGTGGTTAAGAAACAGTGCTTGAAAAAGGTTGAGAGCCCCTGTTTAGAGAATTCAACTGGACGAAGATAGTCGTTTAAGACCTGTTCAACCGTTTTTTCTGCTTTCGTTAACCCTACTTCGCTGAAGCTACGAAGGGCAGGGGCTATTGAGGACAAGGCGCTTTCTGCGCGAATCGGGTTACCTTGTTTACCAGGTGCGTTTTGTAGTGTGTCTTTATTTTCTAGACGTTTAGTTTCCGTAAGCGTAAGCGTTTCCCGAATTTCTTTTCCTTGCAAGAAATGAGGGCTCCAGACAGCAAGTAGGGCGTTTAGTAAAAGAAATTTTGTTTTCATATCAATTCCCTATAGACAGGAAGGGTTATTTTTTTGTACAGTGCAACCAACAGTGGTAGTATAAAGTATTGTTTGCCACTGTACGAGGGTGACCTATGGCTTTATATATTTACCATGCATTTTCAAGAGATGGCAAGAAGGTTTCTGGATCTCTTGATGCATCATCTACTAAACACGTCCGTGAGCACTTAATGAGAAGCGGACTTTTTGTTGTTTCTATAACTTCCGCAGTTGAGGAGGCAAAGGGAAAATTTTCTTTTAAAGATCTGTTTGAACGTTCGGTTACGGTTAAAGATAAGATCTTTTTTACAAAACAGTTGGGCGTTCTAATGCGTTCGGGCATTCCAATTGTGGATGCTTTAACACTGTTGATCGATCAAACCGAAGGAAAATTACGGACTATATCCGTTAGTTTGCGTGATGGGCTAAAAGAAGGCCATTCACTTGCAGATGGTCTTGCGGATTATCCCAAGGTCTTTGAGCCTATGTACATACAGTTAGTGCGTGCAGGTGAAGCGAGTGGAAAGCTGGAAATTGTTTTAGATCGATTAACCGAATACCTTGAGCGGCAACAAGAATTGGCGGGGAAAATTAAGGGTGCCTTAACCGGTCCTATTATCGAGTTGGTTGTTATTTTGGGTGTTGTAGTAGTTCTTCTTACCGTTGTGGTTCCTCCCATTGCTCAGATTTTTCAAGATCAGAAGGCAGAGTTGCCCCTCTCTACACGGATTTTAGTTGGTATTTCTAACTTTTTAATTGGGCATTATATTTTATTGATTTTATTATCTGTAGGTAGTTACCTGGCATTTCGTTTTTGGAAGGCCACGGCCTCAGGAGCTTATACATTAGATTCTATTAAATTACGTCTGCCTATTGTCAAAGATTTTGCGCGTATGGGTGCTGTGGTGCGATTTTGTCGTACTTTGGGCCTGTTGTTAGAGGCGGGAGTTGGGTTGGCAGAATCATTGGATATCGTCTGCAATATTGTGGATAATCAAGTGTTGGTTAAAGCTTTAAAAGAAGCTCGGGAACAGATTATAAAACAGGGCCGCATAGCAGAATATCTTAAAAAGACCAATTTATTCCCCTCGATGGCCATTTATCTTATTAATACGGGCGAACAGAGCAGCAAGCTAGATTCTATGCTTACTTCCGTTGCTAAGCATTATGAGGGAGAGTTAACCGAAAAGAGCGATGGATTGGTGGCATTATTAAATCCGGTTATATTGGTGGTTATGGCCGGATTATTGGGTTTTATAATAATGGCTGTCATGAAGCCGATTTTGGGGCTATCGCAGGCCCTTGGTGGATGAGATTTATTTTTTTTTAAATTTTGAAAGGGTGTTTTATGCATAATATGAGAGAACGGCGAGATTGTGCCGCGGGGTTGACTATAATAGAAATTTCTATTGGCTTGCTGATTATCACTCTTGTTGCCGCTATGATGGCACCTATGGTTATGAAACAGCTTCAAAAAGCAAAGCTTACAAAGACTGAGGCTGTTTTTCGTGATGTACAAGCTGCTATTGAGAGCTTTAAGCTTGACACAGGGGTCCTTCCAGCCACTTTGAACGATCTTATAGTTCGTCCATCCGATGCAGTCATTGCGTCTCGGTGGAGAACTTCTTATATAGAGGATGAGCGTGGTTTGATGGATGGATGTGGTAATCCAATTGTCTTTCAACGTGCAGGTCAAAATCACAAGCCAATAGAAATTTCTAT
>CAYRPI010000040.1:7755-10962 GCA_964426225.1 uncultured Candidatus Babeliaceae bacterium
CAAAAGCCACCTTATAAGCTCTATTCCTATGGGAAAAATGGAGATGGAAGCCCTGAAGGGGAATGGATATATGCGACCAGCCTCTGAGGGTATGACGCTTATTGAGATAGCAGTATCTCTGCTTATCATTGGATTAATGATGGCGATTGCAGTGCCTAAGTTTTTGAAAAAGCCTGCAGATAACCGTCGGATGTTTACCGCCGATCTAAATTCAATTTTAAGATCGGCGGTTACCGGTGCCCAGGCCACTAATACGTTTCATCGTATAAAGTTTGATTTTAAAGCGACACAGATGGTTACTCTTGAAAAGTCGTCCAAATCGGGCATGCTTAAAGATTTTCTTTCGCCACGTTATGAGCCAGTTGTGCCTGGTGGTATGTTAAAAACATCTTGTAAGATTCCAGTAGAACTTATTTTTAAGCAGTTTTTTATTGAAAAGAAAGATGAAATTGCTGGGGGTGGCCCCACTAAAGAGATCTGGTTCCCCATCGACAATAATGGCAATGTCCAGGATGTAATGATTGTGTTGGGTGAAGAAGATAAAGAGGATGTCAAAACGTTAACGGTAAATCCCTTTTCTAAACGGTTTGAGGTAAGTGATGGTCCCCCAAAGCTCGCATAAAACCCATGGGTTTACGTTTATTGAGATAACCGCGGCGATGATGATCTTTGCGTTTCTTTCTATCGCATTGGTAAGGTCGCAGATGGCCACATTGCGGCGAGTCTCTAGTGCTTTTATGTCCATATCTACGGTTATTGAGATGCGTAATTTTTTTGTTGAGCTTGAACGAGACGCCAAACTTGAAAAGCAGGGTTCAAAAGAGGAAAAATTTGAAAAGAAGATTGCTTATCCGCCTATGAGTATTTCGGTCGAGCTTAAGAAATTTACAGATCAGTCGCCCTTATTTATTTTCCCATCTGGGAGAGCGGTGGTTAATCAAGCCGTTTATGAATTAAGAGCAACTCCTCAGAAAGAGCAATTAGTTGGATTTATTGCGGTGCCATTGCCTCCTAAGGTTTCAAAAAAAGATGCCCAACCAGGGGATCAAAAGCCTCTAGCTCCACCGGGTAAACCAAGTCAATTGGCGTCTCCGGGCAAGACACCTGGCCCGAAAAAACCACTAGGAATGGGATAATGTTTGGACATAAAAATTTAAAAGCGGTGGCGTTGGGAATGACCCTTATTGAAATATCAATAGGACTTATGATTGCGTCGATGATGTCTGTAATGCTCTTTCGCTTTTTAAGGCAGACGACAAAAGTTTCGCAGACCGTTGAAGCAACGCTTGATTATACGGATATTATTCCACTAGCGTATGATCAGTTAGAACGGGATATAACGGCTATATATGTTCCGGATGCTCTGTATGAGAAAAAGCCTGCAGGTAAGAAGGGCGCAGCAGCGGGTACCGTCACGACTGGTAAAAGTGCAGCAGCAGGATCTGCAGCTGGAAAAACGGCAGAAGCGCCTGCAAAACCACCTGAAGAAGACCAAGAACCCAGGCCGACAGCTTTCTATTGTGAGTTGAAAGACAAGCGGTTTCTTACATTGAGTTTTATAACAACTAATCGATTAGTGAGTTTTAAACAGCAAGATCCCTATCGTATGCAGATTTTATATCGGACGGTTCCTGATGAGCAGCATGAAGGGCTTTTGAAGTTGGTTCGTCAACAGTCGTCTGATATCCGCTTGCCGCTTAAAAAATTTGAAGAGGGTGCTGTTCCAGCATTTACTCTTATGCGTGGTATAAAGTCTTGTTCATTGCATCTGTTTTCTCCTCAAATAAAAAAGAGTCAAAAGGCTTTAAAGAGTGCTTCTGAGGCAACAGAGCAACAAATGGCTCAGCAGGCAACAGAAGAGACGAAAGAACGTCAAGAAGAAAAAAAGTTAGAGAAGTTGGATGCATGGATCCCTGATGAGATGAAGAAAAAGTTAGGAGTTTATATTCCTGCATACATTGAGATTGAGGGAATATTTGAAGATGCAACGCGTTTGCAGGAAAAGCCATTTAAATTTGTGTATAAAATTCATTCTTTTGAAGAACATGCAGATCGGATGAAACAGCGACAGATTGCTAAAAAGGATGTGCAGAAACGTAAAGATGTTGCAAAGACTGGTGCGGGTAAAGGAAAGTTAACAACTGGAAAAACGTTTGGGAATGGTTAGGAGAGCTATGCGACGGATTGGACAGAATGCAAAACAGGCGGGGTTTATTTTAATACTCACGTTCTTTATCCTTTCTGCGGCCATGGTGTTAATTACTTATCTTTTAACACGTGTGATGTCGAGCCAACCGGTAAGTGCGTTTGTTTTAGAGCGAGAGCGTGATAAACAGCTTGCCATAGGTGGTATTGAGCTTATCAAGAGTAAATTAGAGTATAGGGATGATAATGAGCTTAAAGTATCTCTTGAATGGCTTCTTACGGTTATAAATCGCTGGATTGAGATTCCGTTAAAACAGGAACGTGATGGGACATCGGCGACACTTTTGTTTTATATAAGTGCGGAAGATGGAAAGATTAATTTAAATCGGTTTTTCGATGCGGCTAAAAAAGAGTTTAAGCTATCTGCTAATCCTGCCAATAAAAAGTTGCTTGCGACCATTTCAGATGCAGTGCGTAAGCAGTTTCCTAATGATTTTTCACTTATGGATGAGATAGAAAAAAGTTTAAAAAAACGCAAAAAGCCGTTAGAAGATTTAAGTGAACTGTTTTCGGATCCTACCAATCCGGCTAATGTATCTAATCCTGCTGTTGCAGCTCTTGCTCAAGCACCTATGTTGTATTTTCCTTCTTTACCTAGGAGTGAAAAAAGTAATGAAAAAGGGGATGGGAAGTCTGGGGAAGCGGATGCAGAGAAAAGAGTTTTTGCCTTAAGCGATCTTTTTACTGTAACCTCAGAAGATGTCGGTACTATAAAACCGCTCTATTTTACCTACTGGTTGACTACTGCATGTGGTCTTAAACCATGGCCTGAAGCAAAAGAAGCGCGAGAAAAATTTGTGAAAAATTTAGTAAGTAAATATCAAAAAAATTTTACGTGGAGTAGGGACTGGGATACCTTATTGGCTCAGGTTTATGGGAAAAAGTATTCAACGATTGATCCGTCAATTTCATCTTTATTTGAGGGAGCAGGTGGAGCTAAGACTCTTTCTGTGTTATGTTATGGGAAAACCGGGGAGAGAAGTCAGGGCGTTTGTGCTCTTT